>NZ_ALJG01000244.1 GCF_000286315.1 Paenisporosarcina sp. TG20
CTGGAGGTATAGATGGTGAAACGCGGTGTTTGTCAAGATAGTTGTCGCATAATACTCTTTTTCTAGATTAGTTATTTTTCTTCTTTCCTACCGCGCTTCGCTTGCTCATCTAAAGGAGAAGGTGGGACAACTAGTGGCTATAATTTTTCATTGATAATTAACGTGACCTTATTTAATCGTCAATTCTTTCATCGGATTTAATGTGACTGATTGGATTGGATTCCAATTTCTCGTTGATCCTGACCATCGTTCTGTTTCTTGCGAATATCTTTTCCCATTTTCATTATTCATGTCGCACGACCTCCATCTATTATTTAAATTATAACAGGAGAGTTCTATACGACACCTATCCTAACAGAGGGGGTTAGTGAAGCTTTATAATTATATCTTTTTAATAAAGAAAACTATCAGATCTAATATAATTCCGTAAAATAAACCTGAGAAAATTCTTAACACATATCCAACCCATAATATATTCCCATTAGCAATAATCCAACTTCTAAAAGTTTCTGTATAAACAGCTTTATATAAGATAGGTTCAAGTCCGAAGATAAAAAACTGTAGATTTTTATCTTCGTATCCAAAATAATTGAATAAGCAAACAAATATACTAAAAATCGCAAACCAAAAAGTGAATGTCTTAAAAATGTTCATTATTATCACCCCATAGCAAACAAGGAAACGAGTTGCCAACCTGCAACTGACAATGGAATTATCGAGACTATTTTAATCCATCTTTTTTTAGCAATAAAACCTACTACCAAAATAACCAACCCTAATATCAACACTCCAATAATAGTTGAAAATGTCAATGTTTTCTCGCCCCTTTGTAATAGTTTTACTCATATTAAATTCGAATTCCTTGTTCAACTAATGCTGTGTTAGTTCAACAAAGACATCGACAGTTTGTTTCACTATTGCACCAGATAGCACAATATCTTAAACAATCTAGAATTAGCTCTTTTTAATATAAACTGATACAACTCCATAAAAAAGTGACATTAACAATGAGTATGATCCATAACTTAGGTCAAATAAAATATTACCTCCAAACAAAGGTGTTATAAAGATTAGGTAGAAGGGATACTGTATTGATGCTATTACATCTAAAATACCATTACCAATCATAGCGTGTTCAAATGTTGTGACGACAAATACAAGAACACCAGATATCACCCCTACTATTGAAAACACCTTCAATGTCTTACTCCCTTTTTTAGAATAAAGAAATAATAAAAACATAAACAATAGAGTAACAAGCAAATTGAAAATGTTCATATTTAAGTCTGGATATTTTAATGCAGGCATTAAATTGATTGAAAAAGCTAATAAATATGACACCAGTAACAATAATAAGAATTTATAATTCACAATAACTCCCCCTTGTTAAACGTTAAATTACGTTGTTTGAACTCAACTCGTCTACCCTTTTCATTGTTTCATCTTCCTCAAATGAACTAAACCATCGATAAGTGTCTTCTTCTAATATTCGATAAAGGTGACTATTAAAGAAAATGACCTTTAACCTTATTTTCCTTCCAAATATTACCTCGCATCGTTTTTTCCTTTGATGTACCATCAATATTTTTAGCAATAAGTTGGACAAATCAACTTGATAGTCACCGAATAAAGATACCAATAACCCACTATGATTAAATAAAGCATAGAACGCTACAACTGTAGTCCAAATGGCAGTAGTTCCTTTTCAATTTGTACAAGTGTTTTTTTAGAAATCCCTAATATTTCAGACATTTTATCTTGTGAGAGTTCTTATTCTGTTCGAACAAGTTCATCTTATCTGAATTTAGTTTTGTAAAATTTTTTCTTTGTCCACAGTTCTGTTTTTAGTGTAATTTTATACTAAAAGTGTTATTTGTCAATACTGAAAATTCTTTATTTAATTTAAATATTTTTATAAAAAAACAAATAAAAAGCAAGGAAACCCTTACTTTTTGCTTGTGTTACAGACATTGTTGTTCAAGTATTCTAGACCTTTAGCACAGGACGATTTTTTGTATTTATTTTTAAAGTTATATTGTATACACCTGTTGAATTATTGGTTTTTTAAAAGGAGGAATGATTGTAATGAAAGGTTGCGACTCCAGCGGGATAAGCGTGTCCAAGTGATATCCCTCAGGTGCGTATAATGGAACGAAGGCTAAGAACGCCATGTCGCGAGTCTAAGCCTTCGGGATCAACATCCTGTTGGCCCGAAGAGGCATACGGACCGCCCGCGGAAAGCGTACGACTGTAACGGAAATCACTTTTTACTAGCATTAAATAGGGTCCTTAAAATAGTGTGATTAGTAATAAAACAGGTCGAGTGGACGAAAACTATAGATGATCGGGCGAAAACATAGAACGAGTGGGCGAAAAATCTTCTTCTCTAAGCTTGTAAAGACTGTTTCTTGCACAAAAAAAAGAACCTTAAATTAAAGGCTCTAAACATCCCATCTTTCTATTCTCTTTATATTCTCATAGAAGTGATTTGTTATCTCGTTAAATGTATAACAAACATCTCCAGAAACATAAGAAATACCGTCTGTATCGTTATGACTATGATAGTAAGCTGGTTTAACATTAACATTCTGAATAAATGCTTTGGTAAATTCCAATGCTAGTAGTTTATTCTCGTCCATAAGGAACACCTCCTATTAATTGATATTAGAGAAGGGGAATTTTTATACCTAAAGAGAGAAATATTCTTTATAGACTAAAAAAGAGTTTCATCTTTTTGTGAAATACTTTCTGAAAGAGACCCATTATTAAAGTATCGAGAAAATTTTTATTTTTTGATCATCACATAATGCCTGGTGAATAATTTTAATGGTTTCTTTTTTTATAATTCCATAATTAATCCTGACTCTTTATCAGAACCTTCCAATGTATTGGTTGCATATGAATTCAAGTACCTATTGTCAGGCTTAACTTGTAGTGATTTGATCCAATCTGGTGCACTAAGGTTGAAAACTTTATCTGTTTTATCTTCTGCAACATCCAGGCCATACCCCACAATTTCAATTCCAAGACCAACGACCTCAGCAACTACATGTTGGTTGTCGCCTTTTATGTTGTCTTCTTCAACAACGACAATTTTGGAATTATCATATACACTTTTCGCCCCAATCGAAAGAATAGTACCACAGGTCAAAAATCCAATCACATTTATTAAACCAATGCTTACACTCACTTACATCTCCTCCTAATCAATACGAATCCTTAATTCTCAATTTTTAAACTTAATAAAATATACGCAGTAAGGAAGAGAAATAGTAAAAGGAGGAATCTTTACAGTTGTCCATCTAAAAATCATTTCTCTGCTAGATTGAATTAACCTACAGGGTATTAGGGAAAAGTTGGTGTGGTTTCATTATATTTTTCCGAATTCGGCAAGTAGATGTTCAAGTTATCTGAAACCCTTGGAAATCAGTTCATAAAATACTTTTTGGTTTTGAAAGATAATTATTAGTATACTAAAAGAGGTTATTCAAGTAATTGCAGCCTTTGAAAAATGAAATTATAGAGGATGAGAGATTTGTTTATACAGCAACCATTTGATGAGTTCTTAGGATTTCAATATGAAAGAGTAAGTGAAACGAGAGTCGAAGTTAAACTACCAATAAAGGAATCATTTCTTCCTTGGCAGATGTTGCAAAGTGTAATACATTTGAGGCAGATGAACATAATAGACAAACAGCTGTAACTGTTGACTTGAAAACAACTTTTATCAAAGGGGCAAAAGGTGAAGTACTTATTGCTCATGCAGAACGTATTAAAAAAGGAAGAACTCTCGGTCATGCAGAGTGTTCAATATATGATGAAAATAATAATCTAGTTGCAAGAGCTAGCGGGATTTTTGCTAATTGTTAGGAAAACTACATACTTACCAAAATTCACATTGAACTGATAAACCTATATATTTAAGAACTGAATATAAGGTCATTAGCATGTAAATAATTAGAATATAACTAAACCTTCTTTATTAGGATGTGAAATAAATTTAATTTCACTTTTATATAGTGGAGGGTTTTTCTGCTGAATTTGATGCCTTTTGTCAAAATGAAATCAAGTTGATATAGACTATCCCTTTACAAATAGTTTAAATTTAAACTATGACAAAAATCAGATGTGAAAATAGAGAAGCAATGAAAGAAATAGATGAGACCTTATATGTACATGTTACTGGTCATAATCAAAAAACATGATTATCACAGTTATAGATAAGGGTATTGGCATGACAAAAGATGAACTATCACAATTGGGTAAACTCGTCTATTCAACGAAAAAAGAAGGCACAGGTCTTGGAATGTTACTGGTATATTGAAAAATTAGTAAAGTGAATGGTCACATTCATGTTGAAAGTAAAAAAGGATTGGGAACTACGTTTATTATTACGATTCCTGTTTAATAATATAACGAATGCTATTCATGCTATTATATACGCTAGAGAAAGGTGGAAACGCATTGCGAAAAAAATATGGAAAACTTCAAACTAAAGAAAATATAATCGTTTTTCCAGGTATGGTGGATAGACTGATAACAGAAGGACTCAAACATGCTGAAGATTTTCAATATGATCTAGCCGTGGATTCACTAAGACAAGCTTTAACGTTTACAGAACCAAATGAACAAGCACTTGGCATTTATGCGTATTCATTGTATGAAATTGGGGAATTTGAAGAAGCCCGTACAATATGTGAAGAACTACTGAAAGTTGGACCTACATATTACTTTGAAACGATGGAATTGTATGTTACCGTTTTGATAGAGTTACGCCAGTTTAGTGAGGTTACGCAAATTGTTGAGTCATTGCTAGAAGAAAACGTGATTCCTCTAGATAAGGTTGATAAATTTGAACAACTGCTAAATTTAAATATGAGAGTCGGTAAAGAAATTGGAGAAACTCCGCTAGAGGATGTGCCTCATAACAATCAAATCGATTCAACTCTTTTTCAATACGAGACATTCTTGCGTTTCTCAGAAGATAAGCAACAACAGCTTTTGGTTGAATTAGAAGGTGAAGATCTAGCTCCAATTGAACAAGAACTTGCTACGATTATTGAAGGAGAATTAACGTCACCAATTACGAAATCATTCGCATTGTTATTAATGGCGCATGAGGGAATAAAGAGAACCGTTACAATTGATAAGTTTGGACATTGTGCTGATGTTGTCCCAAAAGGTTTACCAGATCCTTCTGAAACAAAGGGAGTGGAATCTGTATTAAAGCTTACAGGAGATCAGTTATTGCAAAATCCAACAAAATTAGAAATGGTTCATGATTTAATCATCCGTCAGTCGTTTGCTACGTATCCATTTGAATGGTTTTCCTTCGAAGAACAAGAGGTAGCAGAAGCATACATAAAGTACGTAGGAGAGATGCTAGGCGAAGATGTGAAATGTGAAGGGAAGTTGTACGAGTTATTTATGAAAATTGACATGATTTTCGAGCAGCGTAGCATTTGAAAGTTGAAAATAACATTTACTATGCTATACTAAAATGGTTGTCAAAATCATAGATAAGAATGATTATAACAAGTTAAATCAATAATGGAGGTAGTATATATGTCAGTAAAATGGGAAAAACAAGAAGGTAATTCAGGTGTCTTAACAGTTGAAGTAGAAGCTGCAAAAGTTAAAGACGGCTTAGACAAAGCATTTAAAAAAGTTGTTAAAGAAATTAACGTTCCAGGTTTCCGTAGAGGGAAAATGCCACGTAAAATGTTTGAACAACGTTTTGGTGCTGAATCTTTATACCAAGATGCTTTAGACTTCATTCTTCCAGATGCTTATGCATCAGCAGTTGAAGAATCAGGAATTAATCCAGTAGATCGTCCTGAAATCGACATTGTAAAAATGGAGCAAGGTGAAGACTTGATTTTCACAGCTACCGTTATCGTGCGTCCTGAAGTAACTCTTGGTGACTATAAAGGTCTTGAAGCTACAAAACAAGATACAACTGTAACAGATGAGGAAATTGAAGTTCAATTAAATGAACAACAAAGTCGTTTAGCTGAGTTAGTTGTTAAAGAAGAAGCTGCAATCGTTGATGGTGATACGGCGGTAATCGACTTCGAAGGATTTGTAGGAGAAGAACCATTTGAAGGTGGCGCTGGAGAAGACCACTCTCTTGAAATTGGTTCAGGCTCATTCATTCCAGGATTTGAAGAGCAATTAATCGGCTCAAAAACTGGAGATCAAAAAGAAGTAGTTGTGACTTTCCCAGAAGAGTACCATGCTACTGAACTTGCTGGTAAAGAAGCTAAATTCAAAGTAACAGTAAAAGAAGTAAAAGGAAAAGAACTTCCTGAATTAAACGATGATTTCGCAAAAGAAGTCGATAGCGAAGTTGAAGGTATCGATGCACTTCGTACGAAATTAAAAGAAAAAACTGCTGAAGAAAAGAAAACTGCTGCTGAAACCGAAATCAAGGATCAGTTAGTTGAAAAAGCTGCAGATAATGCAACTATTGACATTCCTCAAGCAATGATTGATGTGGAAGTTGACCGTATGTTAAATGACTTTACTCAACGCTTACAATCACAAGGGATGAATCTTGACCTTTACTACCAATTCTCAGGTCAAGACGAAGCAGCACTTCGCACTCAAATGACTGATGATGCTCAGAAACGTGTGAAAGTTTCTTTAACACTAGAAGCAATCGCTGAAGCTGAAGGTCTTACTTCTACTGAAGAAGAAATTAACAGTGAAATAGAAAAAATGTCAGCTCAATTTAATATGACAGTTGAGCAAATCCGTTCAACTCTTGGCGGTACTAGTGCATTAGAAAATGATCTGCGTATGCAAAAAACAATTGACTTCTTAGTTGAAAACGCTAAAATATCTTAAAATAGATTTTTAATTAACATAATTGAGAACAAGTTGCGGCGCTATAGTCGCACCTTGTTCTCATATATACATAAACGATCGATAAGTATGATAACATAGTGAAAATAAATTGGTTTAAGATTCCATTAATCTTATTAGTTGATTCTGATAAAAAAATCTTGTAAGATTGTGGCTTGAATAGGGGTGAATATTTTGTTCAAATTTAATGATGAAAAAGGTAATTTAAAGTGTTCCTTCTGTGGCAAATCTCAAGAACAAGTTCGTAAACTGGTCGCAGGACCTGGTGTATATATTTGCGATGAATGTATTGAATTATGTACAGAAATCGTAGAGGAAGAACTCGGTACAGAAGAAGAAACTGAGTTTAAAGAAGTTCCTAAACCAAAAGAAATCCTATCAACACTAGATGATTATGTAATTGGTCAAGAGAGAGCAAAAAAATCGCTAGCTGTTGCTGTATATAATCACTACAAGCGTGTTAATTCGAACAGTAAAATCGATGATGTTGAATTGTCTAAGTCAAACATCGTGATGTTGGGACCAACAGGTAGTGGTAAGACACTACTTGCTCAAACGCTTGCTCGAATTCTAAATGTACCTTTTGCAATTGCAGATGCAACATCATTAACAGAAGCTGGTTATGTTGGAGAAGATGTAGAAAATATTCTTCTTAAATTAATACAATCTGCTGATTATGATGTTGAAAAAGCTGAAAAAGGGATCATTTATATTGATGAAATCGACAAGGTAGCCCGTAAATCTGAAAATCCATCTATTACACGTGATGTTTCAGGTGAAGGCGTACAACAAGCACTTCTGAAAATTCTAGAGGGAACAGTTGCAAGCGTACCTCCTCAAGGTGGAAGGAAGCATCCTCATCAAGAATTCATTCAAATCGATACGACAAATGTGTTGTTCATTGTTGGTGGTGCATTTGATGGAATTGATCAAATTATTAAACGTCGTTTAGGACAAAAAATAATTGGTTTCGGTTCTAACCCTAACAACAAAGAACAAGATGAGTCATCTTTATTATCGCATTTAATTCCCGAAGATTTGTTGAAATTCGGTTTAATTCCAGAGTTTATTGGCCGTCTTCCAGTATTGGCAAGCTTAGAACAGCTAAGTGAGACTGCACTTGTTCAAATTTTAACTGAACCTAAAAACGCATTAGTAAAACAATATCAAAAGATGATTGAATTAGATAATGTGAAATTAACGTTTGAACATGATGCTTTAGTTGAAATTGCCAAACTTGCAATTATTCGTAAAACGGGTGCACGTGGACTACGTTCCATTATTGAATCCTTAATGTTAGATGTTATGTATGAATTGCCATCTCGTGAAGATATAGTTGAATGCATCATTACTAAAGAAACAGTTACTGAATCTTCACAACCAAAACTGTTATTAGAAGATGGTACTGTTTTAAAGCAAAACGATAAAAAAACTTCAGCGTAAGTTGAGAAAGAAAGCTGGCTTCGACCACGTGTAAACGTGGAACTCGGATGTCAGCTTTTTCTCCCTATGATGTTTGAATTATAGAAAAATCGGACAAAATTGAACGGAGGTGACTTTCCAGATGAAGAAGAAAAGCAATGAAAAGGTTGTTCCTTTACTACCTTTACGTGGATTATTAGTATTTCCTACAATGGTACTTCATATTGATGTAGGGCGTGAACGATCTGTAGCTGCCTTAGAGCAAGCTTTGTTAGAGGATAACATGGTCTTTTTGGCGACTCAAAAAGAAATAAACATTGAACATCCTGAAGAGGATGATTTAAATGAGATTGGTACATTAGCTCATGTTAATCAAATGATTAAATTACCCAACGGGACAATTCGTGTATTAGTTGAGGGATTGGAACGGGCCAAGTGGACTAGTTATACCGAAGGGGACAAGTATACGACAGTTCTAGCTAATTCGTATGAGGACTCCACGGAAAAAACACCAGAGTTAGAAGCCCTAATGCGTTTGCTTCTTGAGTATTTTGAAAAATACTCTAAACTATCGAAAAAAGCTACATTAGAAACCTATGGTACTGTGGCCGATATCGAGGAACCAGGTCGCCTAGCTGATATGATTGCTTCTTACCTACCGCTTAAAATGGTGGCTAAACAAGAAGTCCTTGAAATTTTTGACGTTAAAAAACGGTTAGAATGGTTAATTAATCGCTTGCACAATGAACAAGAAGTACTCGAAATGGAAAAGAAAATATCTGCTCGTGTTAAACAAGCAATGGAGCGTACGCAAAAGGAATTCTATTTACGAGAACAAATGAAAGCAATACAAAGTGAACTTGGTGATAAAGACGGGAAGACGGGAGAAGTTTCCGATCTACGTAAAAAAATTGATAAGGCTGGAATGCCTGAATCCACGTTAAAAGCTGCATTAAAAGAGCTGGATCGCTATGAAAAACTGCCGTCTGCAGCAGCTGAAAGTGGTATTATTCGTAATTATTTAGATTGGTTAATAGCTATACCCTGGACAAAGTCTACAACAGATCGTCTAGATATTAATCATGCGGAAACCATTTTAAACCGTGATCACGAAGGACTTGAAACGGTTAAAGAGCGTGTCCTTGAATACCTAGCTGTCCGTCAATTAACAAAATCACTACGTGGTCCTATCCTTTGTTTAGCTGGACCTCCAGGAGTCGGGAAAACCTCCCTTGCTCGTTCAATTGCATTGTCATTAGGACGAGAGTTCGTTCGTATTTCTTTAGGAGGAGTACGCGATGAGTCTGAGATTCGTGGACACCGAAGAACGTATGTAGGTGCCATGCCAGGACGTATTATTCAAGGGATGAAAAAAGCGGGAACTGTTAATCCAGTTTTCTTGCTTGATGAAATTGATAAAATGTCGAATGATTTCCGTGGGGATCCTTCTTCAGCAATGCTTGAAGTATTGGATTCTGAACAAAATAATACATTTAGTGACCATTACCTTGAAGAAACCTATGATTTATCAAACGTTTTATTTGTTGCGACAGCAAATGATTTAGGTTCAATTCCTGGTCCTCTACGTGATCGGATGGAAATCATCACAATTGCAGGCTATACAGAGATTGAAAAGCAATCAATTGCAAAAAATCATTTACTGCCTAAGCAATTAAAAGAACACGGTTTAACAAAATCACAATTACAAATGCGTGATGATGGACTATTAGATATCATCCGTTATTACACACGTGAAGCGGGTGTGCGTAGCTTAGAACGCCAAATCGCTTCGATTTGTCGTAAAGTTGCAAAACAAGTTGTTTCAAGTGATAAAAAGCGCGTTGTCATAAAAGCATCTTCTTTAGAAGATTTAATTGGAAAACATAAATTCCGTTATGGACAAGCTGAAACAGAGAATCAAATTGGTGTTGCAACTGGGTTAGCTTATACTACGGTTGGTGGAGACACACTTCAAATCGAAGTATCGTTGACAAAAGGCAAAGGAAAGCTTATTTTGACTGGTAAGTTAGGCGATGTCATGAAAGAATCTGCACAAACAGCGCTTTCGTTTGTTCGTTCTAAGACAGAAGCATTAGGTCTAGATCCAGATTTCCATGAAAAACATGATATCCATATCCACGTACCAGAAGGTGCTGTACCAAAAGATGGTCCTTCTGCAGGTATCACTATAGCAACTGCTCTTGTGTCTGCATTGTCAAACCGAGCGATTCGTCGTGAAGTTGGGATGACTGGTGAAATCACCTTACGTGGTCGTGTGTTACCTATTGGTGGCCTTAAAGAGAAAACATTAAGTGCCCATCGCGCAGGGTTAACAACAATAATTATCCCTAAAGACAATGAACGTGATATAGAAGAAATACCTGAAAGTGTACGCAATGATTTAACATTTAAACTTGTCTCCCATGCAGATGAAGTGCTAGATCTTGCGTTAGAAGGAGACAATTTATGAAAGTTCATAACGTAGAATTAGTTATAAGTGCAGTACGACCAGAGCAATATCCGGAAGATGGTTTTCCGGAGTTTGCTTTAGCCGGTCGTTCGAATGTAGGTAAATCATCTTTTATTAATAAATTAATAGGTCGTAAGAGTATGGCTCGTATTTCTTCAAAACCTGGGAAAACACAAACATTAAACTTCTACAAAATAGAAGAGAAACTTTTCTTTGTTGATGTTCCCGGTTACGGATATGCAAAAGTGTCGAAAACTTCACGTGAACAATGGAGTAGGATGATCGAGGAATACATAACGAGTCGAGATCTACTAAAAGCTGTCATTCAAATTGTTGACTTACGACATGCACCTTCAAATGAAGATTGTATGATGTATGACTTTTTAAAATATCACAACATCCCATGCATCGTTATTGCCACGAAGGCCGATAAAATTCCTAAAGGTAAGTGGGAAAAACACAAGAAAATGGTACGTGATGAGCTAGACATGGAAGTCCACGATACGATGATTGTGTTTTCTTCTGAAACAGGACTTGGATTAGAAGCGGCATGGACAGAAATTGAACGCCGTATGGCAATTGAATAGAAAAGTTAAACTCCCGAATAGCCACTGTGGTTATTCGGGAGTTTTTGTTCGCAAAATAAGAAAGTATATAAATTTAGTGAGCCATGAATCCAGTATTCCCGATATTTTAAGTAGTAGGTTCTAGTATGATACCGCTGATTTGCGCTCCAGGCGGACGCTTTCCACGGGGCGGGCGGCGAGCCCAATGTCATCAAGCTAAAGAGCCAATAACTTACAGCTCCCATATCAATCATTCAAAATGGAAAATCTACGTTCAATAAATTGATGACTTAATTTTGGATTCGGAAAAAAGGCAAAAGGATGCCCGGGGCTTGATATTCAAATTTTTCAAGTCCCTGTGTTCTTTCTCTATAGTTCCATCAAACGGTTACACCAGACGCTTTCTATGCTAAAAAAATGTTACAGACATTTTTTTTGATTTAGGCTATATTTATTTGCTTTTACCTTCGTATTCCGTGGAAAACTTCTTCCAGGACGAATGGGAACTATGTTTCGCGAAATCTCTTGCATTATCCGGTGAAAGATGGCCTCGCGCTTTTTGGGACACCCTTCGAGTAACATCAAAATCAGCGAATTCTTTAACTTTCCAATCAGGATATTCGTGTTAACCTGATAGTCGTATTTTAACGTTTTGCCTTCATTCTTTTGAGCAATAATCTCGTTTGCTTCGTGCTTTAAGAGGGCAGCCATATTGGTTAAATAAATGGATGCATAAAAGTCCTGTTCCACAGCGATCACTGTGTCACCCGTAAAGTTTTGAATTTGAAGATTGTTTTTTAATTCATTATACTTCCCAACGTTTAAAATACAGCTCTTTGAATTCTTGAATACCTAGGTCTTCATCCAAAAGATCTGTCACGAGAACTTCTTCTATACCGGAATCTAACAAAAATCGTAGTACACGTAAACGAATCATCTTTCCATCAACGTTTATTTCTATTACTTGATCTGGTTCCTTGGCTACCATGACTTCTTTCATTGTCGAACTAGAAACGCGTATTAAAAACTTAATTTTGCTCGATACCAAATAGGCAATGAATTTTTTGGAAGGATATCCTCTATCAAAAAGAATGAGATCATTTTTTAATCCTTTCATTTTCAGCGTTTCAATAAGGTCCTTGGCACTATCGCGTTCTGCCAAAGTATACTTGCCGATTGTTGATACCATAATGATATTGTTTTCTAAATCATAGATACAAGAAGCCCTGGCGCGAGCCAATTTTCTAGTCTTATTTTCAACATAGCCAAAGGCATTTCTTAATCGTTTAGAATTGTTCAACTCGATGACAGAGCCATCTATAGCGGAAAGTCTATATCCTCTAAAGGTTTTCATAACGCCATCATCATATAACCAGTCTGTCACAGCATCAGCTAATTTGATAAAAGCAGTGGGAGAGATTTTCCGTCTCGCATCGGAAAATCCCTGCTTCGTGATGCTTAGTTCTGTACTTTTCAGTAGGCTAAAAAAGTCATCTAATTCAAGTTGAACTGACTTTTTTACAAGGTTCATACAAAATAAAATGGTACTAGTAAAATTCAATTTGTTATTTCCGAGACGTGTAAAATAAGTTGACTTCGTCCGAGATTCACACATAAATATCACATCATTCAAAAGCTCTTCTGTCACTCGTATTGCGCCTAAAAAAGTCTTGTTTTTCATTACAATCCCTACTATCGTATATGATATACCAAATAAAGGTATTCAAATCGATTGTTAAGTGTTTATTGAAAAGTCAAGTGATATTTAAGTTAATTATCGACAAATTTACAACACTTAAAAAGAATACTCAAAAAGATATATTAGTCAGACGAAATGCACCCTAATATATGGGAGACTAGCTTGATCCTGAATCCGTGACCAAGGTG
>NZ_ALJG01000245.1 GCF_000286315.1 Paenisporosarcina sp. TG20
GCATCTCTTCGTCAGTTCGCTCGCTCACATCCTCACGTACCTAAGTACGCTCCGGTGTTCACTCACTCACTTCCTCGACCTACTTGTATCTCAAAAAGAATTGGTGAGTCGATTAGCTCGACTTTGTTGCTGGCGTCAAAAAATTGACGTTTATAATGAACGTTTAAGTTCAAGTTGTTTTCGATACCAACAGATGTCGGCGTAAGAAAACGTTTTGCTTAAACATCTAGTGTTTAAGACTTTAATAGTTGACGTTTTGCTGTTCAGTTTTCAAGGTTCATTTGTTGCCGCTTGTTTTGGCGACTTTTCTAATATAACATCGTATTCTACGAGAGTCAAGTATTTTGATATCTTTTTCAATCGAACTCGATAACGACATTTATTATTATACGACTTTCTCACCTAAAGTGTCAAGGGGAAATAAGGCTCTTTTTCAAGTGCCTTATTAACTGTCTGTCACTTCATCTTGTTCGACCTTATAATATCGGTGGAAGATTTTATCACTCTTTGTTTGTACACGCTCGATGTGAATGTGTCCTCTCTCTACTAGGAATTCAATAAAGACCTCTAAATCTACTGAATAGTTACGAAGCTCTTCTTGCTCATGCAATTCTTGAATATTCCAATGCTCTTTTTGGCGCATAACTTCTAATATATGACGAGATCCATCTTTAGTTCTTGAATGAATCATAAACTCACTTGCTAAGAATAAAAGTTCTAATCTTTTATAAATTGATTCATCACTTGATAATAATTCTTCGTAGAGTTTATAAATAGATGGTTCCATAACCTTCACTTGCGACCAGACCGTTACTTCTGGGTGCATGCCATTTTCAAAAACAGCAAGTCGAGCAAGATGATGTAATGACTCCACAATGTGATTATAGGCATCCATGTAGTTCTTTTGTTCAAAGAATACTTTTCCTTCTAAATACCGACGAATTAGTTTAGCGAACTCAATTCCCATTTTAACTTTCCGACCGTAAAAGGGAAAATCTTTAAGTTCGGTTTTTAAGTCATGTACAAAATCATTTCGATCGAACATGATACGACCATAAAAAATCCAGTCGACAACCTTACGATTGGTACCAAGTAATAACCACTTGCGTAATTGTTTTTCAGTAACAGTATGCATTGCAGCTTTTTTGTCATCAAAAGTGTAATGTTTGGTGAAAACCGATTGATTAGCGTCTTTTGCTAGTATTAATAGAACGGAATCAAATGTATCTGTTATTTGACTTACCTTTTCTCGCTTCTCAACTAAAATGACACCTAGTGTATTTGGTTGACTCGCTCTTTCCTGGTAAATAGGTCGTAGAATTTGTTCCATTATTACTCCCCCTTATAAGTTACATAGACAAAATTGTATATGTACTTTTTTCGACAAAGTTTGTAAGATTCCTTCAAGCAATATACACTAACAGATATGATATAGTAAACATAATTAAGGAGGAACACCATATGAAATCTTATAAAAATAAAATAAATAGAATTCGTTCGTTTGCATTATCATTAATATTCATTGGTTTCGTCATAATGTATATCGGAATCTTTTTCCGTGAGAATCCATTCGTTATGACATTATTTATGCTATTGGGGTTAATTGCTATTTTAGCTAGTACTGGCGTTTATGCGTGGATTGGAATGCTATCCACTAGAGCAGTACAAATTGTATGTCCAAACTGTGGAAAACATACGAAAATATTAGGTCGAGTGGATATTTGTATGCATTGCCAAGAACCTCTAACACTAGATCCAACTTTAGAAGGTCAAGAATTTGATGAAGCACTGAATCGCAGAAAATCATAAAAGATAAGAGCCACCATTCATTAGAATGTGGCTCTTTTTTAATGACAATTAAGGTTCCAAGCCCTAAGTCCTCTGACTAAAACGGATGGATTCATGATCCTTCAAGAACGGCCCAATGGCTAATAGTTTTCTTATGGTTCCAGAGAGCATATATATGCTTTTTATGATTATCATACTTTTATTGATTGTCCTTTACAAGTTGGGCATATTCCGTAAATTTCCATTCGGTGTGCGTTCACTTCAAAACCAGTTACGTGTGAAGCTAAATGTTCTACTTCATCTAGTCCTGGATAATGAAAGTCAACAATTTTACTGCATGAGTTACAAATAATGTGATAATGGTCATTTGTAACGAAATCGAATCGACTTGATGAATCGCCGTAAGTTAGTTCTTTTACTAATCCCGTTTCTCTAAATACACGGAGATTATTATAGACAGTAGCAACACTCATGTTCGGAAATTTATCCTCTAGTGCTTTATATATATCAACTGCTGTTGGATGAATACTGGATTGGATGAGAAATTCTAAAATTGCATGACGCTGTGGCGTAATACGAACTCCTGTAGATTTCAAAGTATCCAATGCGTCTCGTAAATGCACTTCAGTCATCGTCACACCACCTCACTTCTTAGAAATTCTTAATTTATATATTAATATAAGTATAAGGAAGAAGTAAGGATAAAGTCAACAGAAACCCATTATATCAAGGGTTTACTCAGCGTGTAAGCCTTTTTCTTTTTGCCCAAGGCGTAGATTAATGAATCGAGCAGCAACAAATAAGAAATCTGACAATCTATTTAAATATGCTAAAACCAGTGGTGATACATCTTCCCCAATGTTAACTGCAGAGCGTTCAGCACGACGAACAATAGTACGTGCCACATGGATTGCTGCACCAGCGGGATGACCGCTTGGGAGTATAAAGTTTTTCAATGCGGGCAAGTGAGCATCATATTCGTCAATCCAAGTTTCTAACTTCGTTATTTCATCATTTTCTAGCTTCCATTTAACTTCTTTGCCTGTTGGTGTTGCAAGTTCTGCTCCGACATGGAATAGAGTAGTTTGTATTTGATGAAAAGCTTTTTCTACATTTTCTTTTTCATCAAAAAATTCATGTTGAAAATAACTCATTGCAAGTCCAATCATCGAATTCGCTTCGTCACATGTGCCATATGCTTCAACCAGCACATCATTTTTTGCTACACGCGCCCCATAGATAAGTGAAGTAGTCCCTTTGTCACCAGTTTTTGTGTAAATCTTCATATTAATACCCCTTTTCTACATTGATAACATTTTGAAAATCCGTTCCTTCATTAATCCATTCATGGAGATTTTGTTTGAAAACATGTAAAGAACGTGGTATATACTCGGATGAATGACTTGAAACGTGTGGAGAAACAATGACTCCTTCCATTTTCCAGAAAGGATGGTTCTCCCCAATTGGTTCTTTTTCATAGACATCTAACACCGCAAATGCAACTTGACGTTCTTGCATAGCTTTAACCAGTAGTTCTTCTTTTATTAAATCACCTCGACCAAAGTTCATAAATATCGCACTTTCTTTCATTAAGACAAAATGGTCATAAGTAAGTAATCCTCGTGTTTCTTTAGTACTTGGTAAAACAGAAACGACAATATCCACTGTTGGCAACACAGCATTTAATTCCCCAAAAGAAATCATTTTGTCCATATGTAAAGCTTGTTGTCCAGAACGATTGCAACCAATTGTTTTGACTTTAAATGCTTGTAATAAACGACCGATTTCGCTACCAATCGCACCCGGACCAATAACCAGGGCCGTACTTCCAGAAAGTTCAGTTGAATTGGATCGTCTACTCCATTCACCAGCCTTTTGTTGTGTATAAATCCACGGTAGGGAGCGTTTAATTGCTAATAAATGTGCCATGACTGACTCTGACATTGGTGTTTTGTGAATACCTTTGACATTTGTAACCAGAATATCTCGTTTCCCAATCTCACTTAATGGCATTTTTTCTAACCCTGCTGAAGCTATCATGAACCATTTTAAATTTGGGGCTTGATCAATTGTTTCTATTGTTATATCTTCTCCATATGATATGACAATTTCAGCTGCTGCAAGCGCAACCGTATCTTTAATTGAAGAAAAGGTGAACTTTACTCCAGGAAACTCAGATTTTAATTCTTCTATTAAGTAATCTTTAACAGTGAAAGTGAACAATGCATTGATCATTTGGCAGTCACTAATTCACGCAAACATCTTAAAGCCTCTTCTACGTGTCCTTTTACTTTTACTTTTCTCCATTCTTTTACTACTGTTCCCGTAGGATCAATTAAAAATGTTGAACGTTCAATACCCATGAATTCTTTTCCATACATATTTTTTAGTTTCCAAACACCATATTTTTCCGAAACAACATGGTCTTCATCAATTAGTAATGAAAATGGAAGACCGTGTTTTTCAATGAATTTAGTATGTGCTTTTTCACCATCTGGGCTAACACCTAAAATGACTGCATTTAAATCTTGAAATGATTCATATGAGTCTCTAAAATCACATGCTTCAGTTATACAGCCAGGCGTTTCATCTTTTGGATAAAAATACAGTAAAACATATTCTTTTCCAGCATAATTATCCAATGACACCTTTTCCCCTTTTTCGTTGTTCAATGTGAAACTAGGTGCTTGCAACCCCTCAAGTGTTGTCATGAACATTTCCCCCTAAAACATTATTTGGTTTAATCGTACAGAAAAATGGCTAAACTTTCAATTTTATTGGAGTTCTACTTTGTTTATGTCTATTATTAAGAATGAAGAAGGGAATGTTGGGTATATATGAATAGAACGAAGTCGAAGCTGGCACACGAAGAAGCATTGCAACATATTGTAGGAGGGGTAAACAGTCCTTCACGATCTTACAAAGCAGTAGGTGGTGGTTTTCCCACAGTCATGGAAAGAGCGCAAGGCGCATACTTTTGGGATGTAGATGGCAACAAATACATCGATTTCCTCGCTGCTTACGGTCCTATCATTACAGGTCATGCACATCCACACATAACAAAAGCCATTACAAAAGCAGCTGAAAGTGGCTTATTATACGGTACGCCTACGACTCATGAAATAAAGTTTGCCAAAATGTTAAAAGAAGCTATTCCAGGGATGGACAAAGTCCGTTTTGTGAATTCTGGGACTGAAGCTGTCATGACGACGCTTCGGGTATCACGAGCATACACAGGTAGAACGAAAATAATGAAATTTGCAGGATGTTACCATGGTCACTCTGACTTAGTCCTTGTTGCTGCCGGTTCAGGACCTGCTACACTTGGCATTCCTGACTCAGCAGGAGTTCCTAAATCAATTGCAAAAGAAGTTATTACAATTCCTTTTAACAACCCACAGGCATATCAAGAAGCAATGGCAAAATGGGGTCACGAAATTGCTTGTATTCTAGTAGAGCCTATCGTTGGGAACTTTGGGATTGTTGAACCAAAAGAAGGTTTCCTGCCACTGGTTCATGAAATTGCTAAACAAAAAGGGGCTCTTATAGTTTACGATGAAGTAATTACAGCTTTTCGCTTCCATTATGGTGGAGCTCAAGACTTGCTTGGTTTAACACCTGACTTAACTGCTTTAGGTAAGATTATTGGTGGCGGTTTACCAATTGGAGCTTATGGTGGACGTAAAGAAATTATGGAACAAGTTGCACCACTTGGACCAGCTTATCAAGCGGGAACTATGGCTGGGAACCCGGCGTCTATATTATCTGGAATTGCTTGTTTAGAAATACTAAAGCAAGAGGGTGTATACGCGGAGTTGGATCGTTTAGGAGTAATTTTAGAAGAAGGCATTTTAAAAGCTGCTTCTAAGCATAATGTTACGATTACGATAAACCGATTAAAAGGGGCTTTAACAATTTACTTTACGAATGTGAAAGTTGAAAACTTTGAACAAGCTGAAGCAACAGATGGTGAAATTTTCGCAAGATTTTTCAACCTTATGTTAGAACAAGGCATCAATTTAGCCCCTTCAAAATATGAAGCTTGGTTCTTAACAACCGCTCATACTGAAGAAGATGTTAGACAATCACTAGTAGCGGTAGACCACGCATTTTCACAACTTGCGTAGAACCTACTATCTAGTAGCAAATTTCTGCTTGAAGTAGTTAGAAAGGAAATAAACATTTATGAAACTTGGTGCACGAATCGTTAAAACGGGCGTTGCAATCGTTTTTGCTCTATTTATGGCCGATTTACTGAATTTACCATCACCTATTTTTGCAGCAATAGCAGCGATATTTGCTATACAACCATCTATTTATCGCTCATATTTATCTATTATTGAACAAATTCAATCCAACTTAATTGGTGCGGGAATTGCTGTAATTTTTGCTCTCATTTTTGGTCATCATTATGTAGCGGTTGGTTTAGCTGCCGTTATTACAATTGCTATTATGTTGAAATTAAAGTTAGAGAAATCTATTTCTTTAGCACTCGTAACAACAATTGCAATTATGGAAGTGCAAAGTGATGATTTTTTGACATTTGCTCTTATACGTTTTACTACCATTGTGGTTGGTGTACTTGCTGCATTTCTCGTTAATTTAGTATTTATGCCACCAAAATATGAGACGAAGTTATTCCAATCTATTCAAAAGACTACAGACGAATTGATTCGATGGACTAGAATAGCAAAGCTTCAAGCATCTGAACATAATGCAACAAAACAAGCGCTGGATAAGTTACGTGAGCGATTAATAAAAATTGATCAGTTTTATTTATTCTATAAAGAAGAACGTAGTTACTTACGTAATAAAAAACATGCAAAAGCTCGTAAGCTTGTAGTATATCGACAAATGATTTCAGTAGCAAATAAGAGCTGGGATGTCTTAAAACGTCTACACTTGTATGAAAATGAATTATCAAATCTCCCTAATCATTTTCGATTAATGATTCAGGAGCGACTTAACTTTTTATTAACATATCAAGAACAGCTACATTTAAAATACACTGGACAATTAAAACCTGATCACTCAATCTGGACAGGAAATGAAGACTTGCTAAAACGTCATGAAGTCATGGAGATTTTCGCAAGAGAAATTGCACTTTCAAAAGAAGAGGAAACCTTTTCTTCGTATCATTTACTGCACTTACTTTCATCAGTATTAGATTATGAAGAACAATTAGAACACTTAGATACACTCATAGTTTCTCATCAAAATTATCATGGGGACGAAATAAAAGTTGACTTGAAATCGGAATATAATTAATAAAAGGGCTTTCTAATAAGTCCCTAAAATAAAACAGGTGAAGGGAAACAAGTCGTTTTTCATCACCTGTTTTATTTTTTACTTATTGCACCGGAAATTATATGAAAAGAGGGCTGCCCTTAAAAAGTCATTTTCTATGACTTTAGGGACAGCCCCTTACCTTTTTCAAATGTTGTTTTGGTTTGAATCATGAAGAACAACTTCATGCCGTTTAACGTGTAGAAACAAACCTATTTTAATTTACTACTTGGGCATATAACAGAAAAAGAAGCCTCCTGATGTCAGGTAGGCTCCTACAACTAATTCTTCATTTTCGGATCTAATGCATCACGTAAGCCGTCTCCCATTAAGTTAAACCCTAGTACAGTAAGCATGATGGCTAGACCAGGGAAAAACATCGTCCACGGTGCATTTATAAAATTCACACGTGCATCTGCAAGCATTTTTCCCCATTCAGGAGCAGGTGCTTGTGCACCGAGCCCTAGGAATCCAAGTGCAGCCGCTTCAATAATTGCTGTTGCAATGGCAAGTGTACCCTGCACTATTACAGGAGACATTGAGTTTGGCAAAATATGCGAGAATAAGATCCGTATATCTTTCATTCCAATTGCTTTTGCTGAAGTAATATATTCTTCTTCTTTTATGCTCAAAACTTTAGAACGAATTAAGCGACCGAAGTTTGGTATATTAATTATCGCAATAGCGATTAAAGCATTTTGTAGTGATGGTCCTAATACTGAAACAACAGCAATAGCTAGCAAAATACTAGGGAATGCAAGCATGATATCAAAAATACGAGAAATGATGGTATCTATCCATTTACCGTAATACCCTGCAATAATTCCCAAAAAACTACCAACTACTAATGAACCAATAACTGAAAAGAATCCAACCCACAAGGAAATACGAGCTCCATGAATAATGCGAGATAAAATATCTCGACCAAGGTCATCTGTTCCAAGCCAGTAAGTACTAGAAGGTTTTAGCAAACGATCTGATAACAATTGTTCATTAATGCCCTGCATCGCTATGAAAGGACCAATAAATGCCACGATGATAAAGAATAGAACAATCCCAGCTCCCACAACGGCTAATTTACTTTTCTTAAACCCTCGCCACGCTTCGAGCCAAGGGCCAGCTACTTTTTCTGTTTGTGGTGTTCCATCTAATTGTTTAGGCGCCAAATTGGACATGTTGAGATTCCTCCCTCTTAATCATATTTAATTCGTGGATCAATTAAGCTGTATAGCACATCAATGACTAAGTTAATCATCACGAAAATGAATGCTACTACTAGAATTCCAGATTGAATAACAGGATAGTCACGGAAGTTAATAGCCTCATAAATGTAACGACCTACTCCTGGCCAACCGAAAATTGTTTCTGTTAAAATAGCGCCTCCAAGAAGCATTCCCATTTGAAGACCGATAATTGTTAAAACAGGGATAATGGCATTTTTCAATGCGTGTTTGTAAACGACCCAAAACATTCTTTGTCCCTTTGATCGAGCCGTACGAACATAATCTGAACGCATGACTTCTAGCATACTAGAACGAGTCATACGTGCGATAATCGCCATCGGAATGGTTGCGAGTGCAACACCAGGCAATATTAAGTGTTTTAATACTGTTCCAAGTTGATCATATCTACCTTGGATAATGGTATCAAGCACATATAAGTTGGTTATTGATTCCACGGGGTTACGGACTTCTTCACGACCTGTTGTTGGAAGTAGGCCAAATTCAACACCGAAAATGTATTGAAGCATTAATCCTAACCAGAAAATAGGCATAGAAACACCTACTAACGCTAGAATCATAGCGGTATAGTCAAACCATGAATTTTGAAACCATGCTGAAATGATTCCCGCATTTATCCCTACTATAATAGCTATTAATATAGCAAATAGAGATAATTCAAATGTAGCTGCTAAATATCCCCAAATTTCATCTGATACGGGATTCATCGTACGCATAGACTCACCAAGGTCACCTGTTATTAGGCCCCATAAGTAATCAAAGTATTGAATATACCACGGATCATCTAATCCAAGTTTTGTTCGAAGTGCCTTAACTGCCGACTCTGATGCTTGTTGACCTAAAATAACTTGAGCTGGATCACCCGGAATAGCACGAATAATCATGAAAACAACAAATGTCATCCCTAATAAAACCGGTACTAATTGCCATAATCTTTTGCCGATATAGTGAAGCATTGTCTTCACCTCTCCATCTAATGCATTATGTAATGAAAATGTTGCAGGATATTCTAGAATGATACGACTACAAAAAGTTAGAAACAAAAACGTGTATCCGCGTTTATAATCCATTCTAAAAAATTAAAATTTTCTTATGTTCATAATTTAAATAGATGGAGAGAAATCACGAAGACTTCTCCCCATCAGTAATTTTTTTATTTGAAGTCTACTTCAGCTAACTTATCAGATCCAGTTGGATGTGGTAAGAAGTTTAACAAATTAACTTTACCTGCAAGAAGTGGTGTAGAGTGCGCAAGTGGTACCCAAGGTGCTTCCGCAAAAATGATTTCTTGTGCTTGAGCGTAAAGTTCATTACGTTTGGCTTCATCTACTTCTGTTTGAGCTGCAATTAAAATATCATGTACTTCATCGTTGCTATAGTAAGCGTAGTTATTGCTTCCGATATTATCTTTATCAAGTAATACGTATAGGAAGTTATCCGCATCACCATTATCGCCAGTCCAACCTAACATGAATGCATCCGCTTCTCCGTTTTTAGTCTTTTCTAAATACGTTGCCCATTCATAAGTGACTATATTAGCTTTAATACCAATGTCAGCAAGATTCTTTTGAATAACCTCTGCTACTTTAGTTCCATCAGGCATATATGGACGTGGAACCGGCATTGCCCATAAGTCCATTTCAAAGCCGTCTTCTAGACCTGCTTCTTTTAATAGTTCTTTTGCTTTTTCTGGGTCATAGTCATATCCCGCAATATCGTCATTGTAACCACTGATTGAAGGTGGCATTGGGTTTTTTGCTATAAGAGCTCCGCCATTAAAGAAAGCATCAATGATAGACTGTTTATCAATTGCATGATTCATCGCTTGACGAACTCTCACATCATCAAATGGAGGACGTGTATTCGTTAAACCTAAGTATCCTACATTCATAGAAGGACGCTCATATAATTGTAAATCAGCGTTTCCTGTTACGTTATTACTATCTGCCGGGTTAACCCCATCAGCTAAATCAATTTCACCTGTAGTTAATGCCGTTAAACGTGCTGAGTTATCAGGAATAGCTTGGAATATAACTTTATCTAATTTTGGTAATTCGGGATTCCAATAATCAGTATATTTCTCAATAGTAATTGTCTCGTTTTTCTTCCATTCAACAAACTTAAACGGTCCAGTTCCTATAGGATTATCTGTAAATTTATCTCCATCCTTCTCAAAAGCTGTTGGGCTTGCAATACCAAATGGACTCATTGCAATGTTTTTTAAGAAAGGCGCTTGTGGACGTTTCAATTTAAAAATAACTGTATTGTCGCCTTCTGCAGTTACAGATTCAATTACATGACCTTCGTCACCTTTGAAACCACCAAACATAGATGCATAGTATGGGAATTGATCTTCTGTTCCGTTACTCCAGCGTTCGAAGTTTTTCACTACTGCTTCCGCATTAAAATCAGTACCATCTTGGAATTTCACACCTTCACGTAAAGTGAATGTGTAAGTTAGTCCATCTTCAGTGTTCCATTCTGTAGCAAGTCCTTCATTAATTGTTGTATCTTGAGGACCAAAGTTTAATAAAGTTTCAAATATGTTCTGAGTAACTTTAAATGATTCTCCATCAGTTGCTCTTGCAGGGTCCAAATAGACAGAATCCCCACCTCGACCGAATACTAAAATCTTTGGATCAGTACTTTCTTCAACTTCTCCATCTTTGCTATCATCTTTTGGATCTGTTGAATCCGTTGTACCAGTTGTATCTGAAGAACATGCTGCTAGAAACGTCGAGAGAACTAGCATTAGTAATAAAGCGATTGACCATAATTTCTTTTTATTCAAATTGACCCCTCCTACTATTTTTTATCAATGTTGCACTTGTTCGCCATAAAGATGGCATGCAACAGAATGACCTGGTTCAACTTCTTCTAACTTTGGTATGATTTTTGTACACACATCCATTTTATGCGGACAGCGCGTGTGGAACGTGCACCCAGTTGGTGGGTTTGAAGGGCTTGGAATATCCCCTGTAATCAGTATTTTCTCCCGGACAAAATCAGGGTCTGGAACTGGAACTGCAGACAATAAAGCCTGTGTGTAAGGGTGAAGTGGCTTATTATAAAGCAACTCAGTTTCTGCAATTTCGACTATTTTCCCGAGATACATAACCCCTACTCGATCACTTATATGACGCACCACACCTAAGTCATGCGCAATAAATATATACGTAAGATCAAATTCTTTTTGTAAATCTTGCATTAAGTTTAACACCTGTGCCTGAATGGACACGTCAAGTGCTGAAACAGGTTCATCTGCAATGATGAGTTTTGGGTTTGTCATGAGTGCTCTTGCAATGCCTATACGCTGCCGTTGTCCACCACTAAATTGGTGTGGATAACGTTTAGCATGATAGCTACTTAATCCTACAATTTCTAGAAAGTCATGCACTTTCTTTTTACGCGAAATTGAATCACCAATTCCATGGACAATTAAAGGTTCTTCTAAAATCTTCTCAATAGTATGTCTAGGATTTAGAGAAGCGTATGGATCCTGAAAGACCATTTGAATTTCCCGGCGCGCTTTACGCATATCGTCAGTAGAAATACTTGTTAATTCTTTGCCGTTAAATTCTACTTTTCCTTCTGTCGGTTCTAGCAATCTCATAAGCATTCGACCAGTTGTAGATTTTCCACATCCGGATTCACCTACAATCCCTAGTGTTTCACCTTTGTTGACATAAAAAGAGACATCATCAACGGCTTTCACATGCCCTGATACACGACTAAGTATGCCTTTACGAATTGGAAAGTATTTTTTTAGTCCTTCAACTTTCAACAAAGGTTCTATCATGCGCGGACACCTCCTGATCTTCGTACAAGAAGCATCTAGTCTTCTGAACAGATGACGTTTGATACAAATCTGGATTCTCTGTTAAACATTTATCAAATGCAAACTCGCAGCGTTCTGCAAAACGACACCCTGTTTTAATAGAACCTGGTTTTGGGACGTTACCTGGAATTGAATAAAGTCGTTGCTTTTTAAAGCGCAAGTCCGGTACAGATTGCAATAACCCTTTTGTATACGGATGTTGAGGGTTTTTAAAAATTACTTGTACTGGACCTTCTTCAACGATTTTACCTGCATACATTACAACTACTCTTTCACATATTTCGGCTACAACTCCCAAGTCATGTGTGATTAATAAAACAGCAGTATTTAATCTATCATTTAAATCTTTAATTAAAGCTAGAATTTGAGCTTGAATCGTAACATCAAGTGCTGTGGTCGGTTCGTCTGCAATTAAAACTTTTGGTTCACATACTAGCGCCATCGCAATCATGACACGCTGTCTCATCCCACCTGAAAGTTGATGAGGATATTCTTTCATCATTTCTTCAGCACGAGGTAGACCAACTAAGGTCAACATTTCAATTGCTCTATTTCTCGCCTGCTTTTTAGACCACTCTTTTTTATGTATAACAATTGCCTCCAATAATTGGCTACCAATTGTAAATAAAGGATTCAACGAAGTCATAGGCTCTTGGAAAATCATCGCCACGTCGTTCCCTCTTATCTTACGCATTTCTCTATCATTTAATTTTGATAAATCTTTATTTTCGAAAAGTATTTCGCCACCTGTGATTTTTCCTGGTGGACTTGGTACTAGCCCCATAATAGATAAAGATGTAACACTTTTTCCACATCCAGACTCACCGACGATCCCGAGTACTTCTCCTTCGTTTATTGTAAAGTCAATATTATCTACAGCTGGAATTTCACCATCATCTGTGAAAAAGGTTGTCCGTAATTCTTTTACTTGAAGAATTGCTTTACGTTCACTCATGAAGCCCCTCCTCTAAACAAATACAATACTTTATGCATGTTCTATATATTCTTAATTATACAAATGTATATTATAATTGCAATAGTATCAATATTTATAAATTAATAACAAAAGTTGAATTAATTACTTAAGTTTCGCACCTTGA
>NZ_ALJG01000246.1 GCF_000286315.1 Paenisporosarcina sp. TG20
TCTGTAGCTACAGATAGTGGTCTCTTTTCATTGTTTAAATAAATTCATCCAACCTTTAAATTTGAACCAAGCTAACATGGACAACCCGATGAATACCATGGCGCCAATCACAAAGAAGTACCCATACTTCATGGTGAGTTCAGGCATGTATAGAAAATTCATCCCGTACACACCAGCGATAAATGTTAAAGGAATAAAAATTGAGGATACAATGGTTAAGATCATCATTATGCGGTTCATTTGGTTTGAGTTCATCGCCGTGTAGCTGTCGCGAATATCCGCAGTAAGCTCGCGATTGGACTCCACAATCTCCGTGAGTTTAATAAGGTGGTCTGAAATATCTGCAAAGTAAGTTTGTTCGTGAGGTTGAAGGTCAAAACGACTTGAGTTCAACACGCGGTACATTAAATCACGCATCGGTAAAATTGTCCGACGTAACCACAATAAGTCACTACGCATTTCAAATACGCTACTCATTGAAAAGTGCTTCATATCAAATGTCATCTTATCTTCAATTTCGTTTAAATGATCCTCAATTTTGTATACAAGAGGGAAATAAGCATCGACTATTTTATCTAAAATTTGATACATTGCGTAAACTGCTCCACGTTCCCAAAATGAAACATCACGCTGCAATTTTTGACGGACCACATCTAATTCAGGGACTGTAGTATGGTGAAACGTCACAACAAAATTTTTCCCAACGAATAAATTTAATTCCTCTGCCTCAAGAGTATCTTCATTCATTCTATGGATAACGAAAAAATGATAGCCATCGTAAAAATCAACTTTTGGTCGCTCTAAACGTTGTAAACAATCTTCAATTGCAAGGGGATGGAAATGAAAGAAGGAATCGAGTAATACCCATTCGTCAGAAGTCGGCTGATCGAAATCTACCCAATACCAATCAAAGGACTTATTGCTGTGTAGATCTTCTAAAGGAAAATCAATTTTTAATTGGCTATCAGCGGTAACGCCAAATGTTCGAATCATAAAAACCCTCTTTTCAAGCGCTAAATACTAGTAATAGTTTACCACTAAACCAATCCCAAGTTTAAAAATAGTGGACTACCTCCACTAGGCAAAATATCCATTTTTCAGCGGCAGGCCGAATCAAGCATCTGAAAGTTTGAAAAGAGAGTCTATTTTGAATTGGTTTTACTAGTTAAATAAGAACATTTGTTCTATAATTAATAAAACGAGTGGAGGGGAAAGTATGGTGTTAATGGTTAAGGAAGAGTATGAATCAATGGGATTTGAATTGCTCGATACAAGGAATGACTTCGTGTTCAAATCAATTTTTGGAGTGGAAACGAATAAGGATCTACTAACAGAGTTTCTGGTAGCTATATTGGAAATTGACATAAATGAGATTATTCTCGTAGATCCACATTTAGAAATGAATCACGCAGATGACAAAGCTTCGGTAATGGATATTCGAGTAATGACCAATGAAAATGTGATGATTAATATAGAAATCCAGCTTCAAAATCACCATGCTTTCCCTGAACGGATGCTTATGTACTGGGCGAAAATGTATGCAAATCAAGATCGGAAAAGTTTGCCTTTCTCCAAGTTAAATAAAGCCATACAAATAGCCGTAACGGACTTTACTTTCTTGCCAAAAGAGCATTTTCATAGTAAGTTTTATTTAACAGAAACGGAAGATCATTTTGTCTATTCACATCATATGGAGATGCATGTTTTGGAATTAACTAAACTTAATTTGAAACTATCTAAAGAAACTACAGAACTTGAAAAATGGTTACTGTTTCTTAAAGGGGATAAAAAAATGAAGGAGGCACTTGCAATGGAAGATGCTACATTTAGTAAGGCGTACAATGAAGTACAACGATTGAGTCAGGATCAATTGGCCCGATATCATGCGATGAGTAGTGAAAGGACAGAACGTACGCGCATTCAAATTGAAGAAGATGCTCGTGTTGCTGTGGAAGAGAGCCGTAGAAAAGGTTTTGAAGAAGGCAAAGAAGAAGGCAAAGAAATAGGCATAGAAATAGGTAAAGAAGAAGGTAAAGAAATAGGCAAAGACGAAGGTAAAGAAGAAGGTATAGAAATAGGAACGAAGCAAGAAAGAGAAAATAACATTAAAAAGATGTTATTAGCCGAAATAAGCATCGAGCAAATTGCAGCTATTTTAAACCTACCAATCACTGAATTAGAAATTATTGTAAATAAATAACCTATTTTAAAATTCCGATGCCTTTAGTATGCATCGGCATTTTTTTAGTACATAGAAATGAGAAAATCAGTATTTCCGGGCATTCAAATAACTGCCGACTCAGATGGAATTAGTTTAAACCAAGAAAAAAATTCTGCTAGTAAAGCGTTTAGTAGAAACAGTCGTAGCACCAAGAGTTTAGATTGTTCCTATAGGGAATCATCACTACATGTCTTTAATGACTTTTACCACTCCGTGAGCTAATAAATAGGAGATTGGAATAAGAAGAAAGAGAATCAGTAATCCAATCATGGTTCCGAGTGGAGAGATGGGGATTAGAGTATCTCCAAAAAAGCCAAGTAATTGATAAAAAAAGATAAAGATGACTGCAGATATGACCAAAATAATAAACTTATTTGTTAAGTATTTCACTGCGATACACTCCTTTTTCCTATTCTATAAATTGCCCCATCAATGCAACCCCGGTTTCACACAACTTGAGAGATCGTTGCAATCGTTTCATCATCTCTTACTATATAGAAAGTTTATCAGATCTATTATTCTATTTCATTCATGCATATTTGCTCTATTAAATAATATAATGCCATTTGTTGGCAAAAAATACAAGAGTTGAAATAGATCTAATCAATCAAGTATGAACTTATCGATTGACTAAACTGCATATATTGTACTATTCTAGCCATTCACTTATTAATTTCATAAAGCCATCCATTTATGATGGCGATTCAGTTTTCTAGGGTTCCGCAGACAACCGGTTTGGTCTGGTCCGAGAGAAAACACTTTGCTTATGCAAAGATACACGGACGGATAAAAACCTGGGAGATAAGGTATGATACGTGTCTTCTCAGGCTTATTTTTATTGGTAAAGGATGAACAGAATGAATAAAGAATGGGTAAAAGTATTGTTTGCTTCATTTTTTGAAGTGTCTTGGGTTATTGGACTAAAACATGCAGATGATGCTTGGACATGGATAGCTACGGCAATTGCAATAGTAGTGAGTTTCTATTTAATTATTATGACTGGGAAAACATTACCTGTGGGTACAGTATACGCAGTGTTCGTGGGTCTCGGGACAGCGGGGACAGTCCTTGCTGACATTTTGTTTTTTGGTGAAGATTTTAGCATGATCAAGATAGCGTTAATCATGGTATTACTTGGTGGTGTGTTAGGACTTAAGCTGGTGACAAAAAATGAGGGAGAGGTGGAACCATAATGGCTTGGTTATCTCTCATCGTAGCGGGACTATTTGAAATGACAGGGGTTGTAATGATCCATCAAGTACATAAAAATCGTAATTGGAAGTCTATCACTGGATTGCTTGCAAGTTTTGGCGCAAGCTTTTTATTTCTAGCATTCGCTATGGAAACACTTCCAATGGGCACAGCTTATGCAGTATGGACAGGAATTGGCGCATCTGGTGGTGCGATTCTAGGTATGGTGTTGTATGGTGAATCAAAAACAAAACTCCGTATTCTATTTATTCTGATGGTTCTTGGAGCGGCTGTTGGATTAAAACTAGTATCTTGAAAAGGGTAAATTCCATGCAGACAGTAAAATAGTGCATTTTCCAAGACTAAAAGAAAAAGGCGAGCGAAGTGAAACTTCGCTCGTCTTTTTCTTTCTTCAGGTTATAGAGCAGTAGGTTTGCCGTCCGAAGCCGATCAGGAACCCAAAGTCGATACTGTGTTTTTTCTTTAAGTTATTAAATAAAAACTCGTTATTGAGCTGTGTATCCGCCATCAACCATCAAATTTGCACCAGTAATGAAACTCGCTTCGTCCGAAGCCAAGAACACGACTGCGTTAGCAACTTCTTGAGATTCACCTAAACGTCCAAGTGGATGCAGTGATGCTAAATGTTGGATCATTGCGTCATCCAATTGATCTAGCAACGGGGTTTTGATATATCCTGGACATACAGCATTTACACGGATGCCTTGAGATGCATATTCCACAGCAAGTGCACGCGTCATGTTCACCACTCCGCCCTTTGCAGCTGTATAAGAAGCGGTCTCAGTTTGTCCTACGTGACCTAAGATTGATGCGCAGTTAATGATACTACCACTGCCTTGCTTGACCATTTCTTTTAACGCATATTTGGCACATAAAAATACGCCAGATAGATTAATAGAAATGGTTCTATTCCAATCTTCAAGTGCTAACTCATGAGTAGGACCGAGTGACCCGACCCCAGCGTTACTAAATAATATATCGACCTTGCCAAACATCTCAACAGTGTGATTTACCATTGCTTCGACTTCGTCTTCCTTCGAAACGTCCACATGTATGAAAGAGACCTGTTTACCCAATTCTTCAGCCAGTTTTATGCCACGAGTATCATCAAAATCGGCAATGACCACTTTTGCACCTTGTTTACCCATTTCACGTACAGTAAATTCAACAATTCCACTCGCTCCACCTGTAACAATCGCGACTTTGTCTAGTAATCTCATATAATTGACCTCCAGTGAATTGGATTTATATTCCATTCAATCGTACGCCTTCGCAGGGCAATTAGCCAATTTGGTTAATTCTGATTGTTGTAAAAGTTATGTTGACAACAGAATAAAATGATGACATAATTCAATTACTATTTTAAAAACGACATATCTACATTTTTCTTATCAAGAGCAGGTGGAGGGAACTAGCCCTATGAAACCCGGCAACCGACTTACGCGAGTAAGCACGGTGCTAATTCTTGCAGCAGTAGCTGACAGATAAGAGGATGTTAGTTCTTACTAACCTCTTCTTTTTTGTGAAGAGGTTTTTTTATTTTTAGTAAAGAGGTGAAGATTTTGAGTGAAGTAATTGCTACTTATTTAGTTCATAGCGTAGGAGAGAATCACCTAGAGAAAAAAGCAGAAGGCATAGCTCTAGGCTTAACAGTTGGATCATGGACTGATTTACCACAACTCGAACAACAACAATTAAAGAAACATAAAGGTCGCGTCGTTTCCGTCCAATCACTAAGTGACGACAATGAAGCACCATTAGCACATAGCACAAAAGGAATTATCCGAATTGCTTACCCAATTGCAAATTTTAGCCCAGACTTGCCGGCAATTTTAACGACGACATTTGGCAAGTTGTCTCTTGATGGGGAAATTAAACTAATTGATTTGGAGTTTAGTCAAGAACTAGCTGCTCACTTTTCGGGACCGAAGTTTGGAATAGAAGGAATTCGTCATTTGACTGGTGTGCAAGAGAGACCATTTGTTATGAGTATTTTCAAAGGAATAATAGGGAAAGATTTACCTTTTTTACTAAAACAACTTGAACAACAAGCACGTGGTGGTGTGGATTTTGTAAAAGATGATGAAATTTTATTTGACAATGACTTAACTCCTTTTGAAGATCGCATTATTAAAGGTCGAGAAGTTCTTCAAAATGTGTACACAGAAACTGGCCATCGTACTCGTTACGCTGTCAATTTAACAGGACGTACATTTGATTTACGAGACAAAGCGAGACGCGCAACCGAGCTTGGGGCTGATATGTTGTTATTTAATGTCTATGCATACGGACTTGATACGCTTCAAAGTTTAGCGGAAGACAGTGAAATCGCTATTCCTATCATGGCGCATCCTGCAGTATCTGGCGCATTCACACCTTCTCCACGGTATGGATTGTCAAACCAGCTAGCACTAGGCAAACTATTGCGATTTGCAGGTGCAGATTTCTCATTATTTCCATCACCGTATGGCAGTGTAGCACTTAAAAAAGCTGAGTGTCTCGAGATTGTGGAATCATTGAAAAAACCAGATTTCGTGATAGCAACACTACCTGTGCCGTCAGCCGGAATTCACCCGGGAATGGTGCCGCAGCTTATCGAAGATTTTGGTATAGATTCAGTAATCAATGCTGGGGGCGGAGTACACGGTCATCCAGCAGGTTCAGCTGCAGGAGGTAAGGCGTTTAGGCAGGCAGTCAATGCGACTCTATCAGGCAATACGCTAGCAGTTGCTGCTCAAACGAATGAAGAACTTCGACAAGCTCTCGAATTATGGGGTAACAAAGTCTAATGAAAAAACCTGTTATTTTTTGTGACTTTGATGGCACGATCACAAGCAAAGACAACATAATGGCCATTATGAAAGAGTTCGCACCACCCGAATGGGAGCAGATAAAAGATCAGATTCTTGGACAACATATCTCCATCCAACAAGGTGTTACGCAACTGTTTAATTTACTGTCCACTAAGCAAACAAAGCAAATCACACAATTTGTTCTGGACCAAGCTCAAATTCGAGAAGGGTTTAAAGATTTTGTAGCTTATACAAAGACGCAAAATATTCCTCTCTTTATCGTATCGGGAGGCATTGATTTTTTCGTAAAACCTTTACTAAAAGATACCATTACTGAAGACCATATTTATTGTAATATAGCAGATTTCTCAGGCGATACCATTTCAATTATATGGCCACATACTTGTGATGAGTTATGTTCTAATAACTGTGGTTGTTGTAAGCCATCTATCATTCGCAAACTCAGTGACGATAACACGTTTAAAATTGTTATCGGTGATTCCATTACCGACTTACAAGCTGCAACACTAGCAGACAAAGTAATTGCGAGAGACTTCTTAATTGAAAAATGTCAGGAACTCGACATCCCTTATGAGCCATTTGAAACATTTACAGACGTGATTGATATTTTAAAGCAATTGGAGGTACACACATGAGCAACTACTTTTCGCGTTGGAGCGAACTTTCATCTATTAAAAAAGAACTTGCCGATCGCGACTGGTTTTTTGGTACAAGTGGTAATTTATCGATTAAAGTTTCCAATGAACCAGTTACATTTCTTGTAACTGCATCTGGGAAAGATAAGCGAAAAATTACTAATCATGACTTTTTGTTAGTCGATTCAAATGGCGAAAAGTTAGAGGACACACCGTCAAAGCCTTCTGCTGAAACATTGTTGCACGCTAAAATTTATAACAAAACAAACGCGGGCTGCGTCCTTCATGTGCATACCATAGACAATAATGTGATTACACAACTGTATAAAAATGAAACTCATATTGAATTTACGGGAAATGAAATACTCAAAGCTCTCGGTTCATGGGAGCAAGATGCCAAAGTAAGTATCCCAATCATCCCAAATATTGCGCATATCCCAACACTTGCTGAACAATTTGATCGTTATGTAACCGGAGACTCTGGAGCGATTCTCATTGAAAATCACGGGATTACGGTGTGGGGAAAAGATGCATTTGAAACGAAAAAATTCTTGGAAGCATGGGAATTTCTATTTTCATATCAAGTTAAAATGGCAACAATAAAAAATATAGTGGGGAGTTTTTAACGTGGCATACATTCGTAAACATTCATCGAACGAGCGCATCGAAGAAGAACAAGCAGTAATAAATTTTTTAAATAGTAATGAAGTAATTTATGAAAAATGGGACATCGAAAAACTTCCAACAGAGCTTTGTGAAAAATTCAATTTAACTGATGAAGAAAAACAACAAATACTATCAGCATTTGGCGTTGAAATTGCCGATATATCTGAGCGTCGTAACTATCAACAAGCAGATGTAATCTCACTTTCTGAATCAACACCAAACTTAGAGCAACTATTAAAGAGTTTCCAACAAGAACACCACCACGAGGATGACGAAGTACGTTTTATTGTCAGTGGACATGGAATTTTCGTGATCCAATCGGAAGATGGCGAATTCTTTGATGTCGAACTACAACCAGGAGATTTAATCTCAGTTCCTGAAAACGTGCGACACTTCTTTACGCTAATGGAGGACCGTAAAGTCGTAGCGGTTCGAATCTTTGTTACATCAGAAGGATGGGTTCCAATTTACGAGAAACAGCCGGTCGCATAAAGATTAATAACCCTTAGTAATTTCGTTCTATCCAGGTTAGCAGGTTAGCCTGGCAAGGACAAGTCATACTTTCTACTAGCCCAACATATAATCTTAAAAAGTAACTTCCGGCTCGCGCGAAGGAAACAGAGAAAGAAGCTAATCACCAGATATAGGTGATTAGCTTCTTTCTTTTTCGTATCGCTATTCTCAATGAGTTAGAACACGATAATTAGGAGGTAATTGGTTAGTTGCCCCAATCACATAGAAAAGTTGCCCGAATCAAAGCAAAAGTTGCCTCAAAACAATGAGAATGGGAATAAAATCCAATAGTTTCCTTGTTTTAATAAGAAGATTTTTAAGATTTATCTGTTTGCAAAAAGATTAACTGAAGTATTTAAGTAAAAATAGAGTTTTATATCAAACTCAACTCACACCCAAGTTAATTAGTGAAACGCATAACTTAAAGTAACCTCCTCCAACAGAAAAGAGCCAATTAGGAATTTGGATGGTTTTGTTTGCGCTGCGCTACTGTTTTAAAGAAGAAATCGCTAACTACCGTATCCATTGCAAGTCAACTAGGCTAAGGAGACACTATTTAAATTTTTTCTTCGTTCAAAAAGGTTTCATCAATCACACAACTCACACCCAAGTTAACTTGATGAAAGGTATAACTTAAAGTAACCGTCTCCAACAGAAAAGAACCATGATGCAAATAGCAAAATGGCTCCCATTGAATGGATTGGATTTTGAATAGTTTTGATCTCGCTACGCTCCATTTTGAAAGAAGAACTAGCTAGAATTGCAGCGAATACTAACAATATAGAATACTCTCTAAAGCATCACACTGTTCAACACAAAATACTATTTTATAAAGCATTCGAATTCGAGCAGTTAATTCCTTTATGGTTGAAACGCGAGCAGGATGTTCTAAACCCATTCTTCCATCAAGGATGCATTCACCTTTGCTAAGTTAAATTTTTTATATCCTTGTTCTTTTCCCCATGCGTTCATGTGAGCATGTTCTGGGTCTTCTTTATCTTTTATGACACGCTTAAACTCATCGTAACCTGGTGGGCCTCCAACATCTTCGGGAGGACAAGTACCTTTGCCTTCAAGGACTTGTGGGTAATCATGGTTGTAGTCTTCTACTACTTTTTCCATCACTATTTCATGCTCCCAGCCATCACCAAAATCATACATGTAGCTAAACTCAGGAAATTCGACTACGTATTGACTCAAAGTTACATCTCTTGCTAGCAATAATTGGATGCGGATTAGCCTTTGGTACATCTTCTCATCAAAAGATCCTTTTTCGGGAGGATTTTTCATATAATGTTGTATCATTCCAAAATTTTCTTCAACCGACTCCTCATCTGCAACCAACTCAATCGTTTTGTTGTTGGTTGAATCAGCGATTAAAAAATTAAACAAATGACTGTTCGTCCATCCAACAGATATTTGGATAACAGAATGTAATTCAAAAAAGTCAAATGTTGTAGGTACTAAAAAACGGCGCCATACTTTTGGTTTCACATTATTTAAAGTAACAAGAAATTGATAGCTCTTCATAAGATACACCTTACCTCTTTGTAGTAAATTTTTTTCATCTTATCATATACAGTAGGCTTTGCGGGTCGATTAATCAATCAAATCGTTGTGGCAATCCGAACTTTTTTATGTATGTTAAAGTTCGTCGTCTAAATGTATATTCATTTCTGAGGATTTTTTCATCTTCATCCAAACCACACTGAGCAAGGAAAGTGCTAGCGCAAAGATGATAAAGTTTCCAAAGCCTGTCCACTTAACGGCTGCATAAGTTGCAGAAACCTCCATTACTAAAGCAGGTACTTTTCCTATACTACTGGCCACTGCAAACGACCAAAAACTCATCGTTCCAACTGCAGCATAAAGGGTAACAATTCCTGAAGGCACAAAGGGCATCAGTCGTAATCCAATGACAAATAAAAAGGCTTCTCTAGGAGATGCACGCAATAATTTTTGCGCACGGGGAGAGTGTTTAGAACGAGCATTTACAAACTTCCGAAACCCTTTACGGTACAACCAAAACGCAACCAAACTTCCGATAATTTCCCCAATAAGAGACACATAAAGTCCACCCCAAAAACCAAATAGCGTTAAATTTATCGCCGTCAGAAAGACACTTGGAATAACGCCGGATACTGAGATGACAATGCTTATGCAAATACTTATTAAGAGCGTAAGCGGAAGAGGGATCAAATTTAAATAAGCTAGTAAAGCTTCCATTTACGTTAAACTCCTTGTTCATGATATCTTTTATTAAACCACAAATACCTCCTCTTTAACGTATTATTTGAACCCAAGTCCTTTTACAGCGTTCTCGAAAATCAGGAATTTACTACTAAGTATTAGTCCACCTGTGAATAGTAGCAAGAATAATTGATACAATACACCTGTCTAAAGATCCAAAGGTTTCTCCATCAATGTAGATACATCTTGAAAACCAAGTTTTTGATATAGATATTTCGCATGGTTCCCTGAATAAACATTCAATTGAACCTTTTTATGGCCTTCTTCTTTGAAGTGCTTGATTGCTTTTTTACATAATTTCTTTGCGATTGACTTTCCTCGGTAAGGGGGTAGGACATAAACTTCTGAGATGATCCCTACCGTTTCATGAGTATAATAGTCTACTACCTTTTCCACACCAATCCATCCATGGATAACATCATGATCAATGTGAACAAGATAATATCCATTATCGGATAAAAACGGAGGGGCTATTTGGTCAGAATTATCTATCCCTAGTGTAACAAAGCCCATAGTTGCTTCTTCTAATACTTCCCTAGAGTGACTTAATATTTCACTGGTCTCCTTGTAATTAGCCTTTCTAATCGTCATTTACCTGTGCATCTCCTTTTAGAATAGAAATAAAAAGTCTTACAAACTGCTCTATGAAAGAGGTTGGGAAACGCATTTTTATCTTTTAATGAATTTTGCGATTAAAGGACTTACCTGGTTGTAAGCTGACATGACTTGTTGAGCTGTTCCTGAAATTTTATTAAAATCATATTTTCCTTCAGGCGTTTTAAAGTTGGATAAAAAATCTGACCGTGTTGGTGTTTGAGGACCTTCAATAGGTCCGTATCCATAGGGTTGATAATTGCTATAAGGCTGAGGCTGAGGCTGAGGCTGAGGCTGAGGCTGAGGCTGAGATTGAGGTTTAGGTTGATAAGGTCGATAAGCTTGTGGTTGATACGGCTGATAAGGTTGTTGTTGGTAAGGATAATAAGGTCGATAAGGCTGGTATTGTTGATACGGCCTTACTGGTCTGCCAAAAAACATAAACATAACACCTCCCATATAATAATGTATGTTATATAGTATTCAAACAAGATACTCATAATAGGGCAATCTTTGAAAATATTGCATACTAAACACTTCATTAAAAGTGTTTGAGAATGTTTCGTAACGTTTATTAATTACTTGCATATTGTATGTCAGATGAGAAGTGTAAGGAGGGTCAGAAATGAGCGTTATTAGAACAGATAAGTGGTTACTAGATTTATATGACAAACCACTTGAAATATGTGAAAAGATAAAGGCTCAATTCAATGGTGCTCAAGCTCCGGAAATCTACAATCACCTAAATTTACACGGAATGTATCGTCCGACTAAGAATGGTAAAAAAGCAGTGAAAAGATTACAGAAAAATAAAGTGTGGGAAATGGTGGAAAACGAACGGCTACATCTTCAAGAGATGTGGGGAGGACCAGATGTCCCTGTTTATATATTCCCTTCAGATACAAAAAATCTAAAACTGATACAGGATTTTAATGGGAAATCAGGTCTAGCCTACAGTGATAAACTGTTCTTATTTATTTCGCGGGATAACGCAGAAAAGGAAATAAAGGCGTTGTTTACACATGAATTTAATCATGTTTGCCGCCTCTCCCAACACATAAAAAAAGAAGAGAATTATGTATTATTAGACACAATTATTTTGGAGGGATTAGCTGAAAACACAGTCCGTGAAAGGTTTGGGGAAAAATTTATAGCTACTTGGACATCCTATTACACAGAGGAAGAGCTAGAGAGAATGTGGATTACCCTAGTGCGCCCATATAGAAATAAAACATGGACCGATCGTAAGCATCACGAAATTATGTATGGATTACAATCTTACCCCAAAATGTTAGGTTACTGTATTGGATATTATCTAGTAAAGAAGTATATGGAAGAAAATGAAGTGGAATGTAAGGAGCTATTGAATATCCCAACTGAACAAATTGCACAAATTAAACGATATAGATAGATTCTGTCAGCAATAAAATAAAATCCTTTTTCAAGTAAATCTAGAAGGAACGTCTCTTTTTAGGAGTAAACTTAAAAAGCCAAATAGATGAAGTATCATCGTGCTTGGCTTTTTCACGAAATAAGAAAGTATATGTTTTATATAGTTCACCTTTGAACTTGGAGTAGCACTGTCTAGCTCAAGCGCCAGCAGTGGGCCCTTTTATGGGGTCAGAAAGACGAAACGTTCGTCTTTCGTCCTTCCGGCGCCGGACTAGAAGGCGCTTTGCGTTTTTTTTAGTTAGTTGACTTTTGATCATCTAATTATAGGGGTTTCTAACTTGTTTAATTGAAAAAGAAGAATTTCCAAGCTGACAACTATAATGGGAGCGTCTGTTTCAGCAAGCATGCGCATTCAATTTGTAATATAATGGTGATTTTCTGCTGAGTGGACGGAAAGTTATGCTGAGTGGACGAAAAGAGGTCCTGAGTGGATGAAAAGCCGATCTGAGTGGACGAAAAGTTCTAAGTGGGCGAAAAGTATAAACTTGCTGCACATTTTTTCAACTTAAAAAGGAGTTACTCGTACTGAGTAACTATTTTTTAAAAACATACAAATGTATATAAAATTGATGTGCCATGAACCCAGTGTTAAAGAATACGGAGACTAACATTCTAAAACGGATTATCTTACCATTATAACTCTGACTAAACCGATTAATGTGACGAGTTTCCATGCTGTAAATCGAAACTAAAGAACAATGGTTTATATTACATAGGCGTTTGATAGTGTGGCTATAACCCATTCTAATGCCAGGTTGCTGAAAGAAACTACTCAACCTTTAAAATTGAAGAAAAGGCCGAAATAGTATCTTCGGCCGCCACTCTCTATAAAATCAGTGTCTATTCTTTAATCAACCCAGATCAAAAATACGATATGACTATTGGTTGAAGGGTCGCGTCGGACGCAAACCTGCCGCAAGATTGCCTGT
>NZ_ALJG01000247.1 GCF_000286315.1 Paenisporosarcina sp. TG20
CTCAAGCCGAAAGTCGGGCTAGGCAACCTGACGGTCGCCAATAAAAGGTCCCACCAATGGTCGATTTTGTTATCAGATTAGTGGAATTAATAGAAAATAATTGATAAAAACAATAACTTTTTAACTAAATATTTCAATTTAATTGTTATGGGTGGCACCACTAAATTTATGGAACAGAAAAATGAGATTTTATGAGGAATCAATTTAACGAAATCCATCTTCTGCAGCTTCTAGCAAATTTAATATACAATTTTAATGAATAAACTGATTATTTTTTTTACACAGGTACCATACAATTTATATTGGCAATATAGACTTGTACACCAACAGTAGATTGGTGACCCATTAAAATAGAGTTTTCCATAAATAAATGAAAGCATAAGAGGGATATCCTCATGTGCTTTCATTAGTTATAAAGCTACCTTTTCAGTTATTAGTGAATAACCATTGCAACAGATGCTTGAAATGTAATATTCCGTTAAAACAGGAAAGATGACACCTTAATGGAATTGAGAGAATGGTTTAAATCATATATATAGATTTTAAATAGTTTTACACAGTACACATTATCAACTATCGACAAGATTATGCAGACATTGCAAAAGCATTACATTCTTGAGCACAATGCAAGCACATTTGACCACAAATTTGCGACTGTTCATCTGGGTGTTGTAAACAATGTTTTCCACAAAATTCACAAATCTGTGCGCATAAACAGGCAATAGATTTTGCAAATAGGCTACAACGTGCAATATACTTTGCGGTTAAAGTACATATATCAGCACAATCCCTAAGTAATCTTAATTGCTCTTTTCTATGAGAACCTTTCATTTGTAGAATACAATACTCTGTAGATTCACAAATAACTTCACACTTTTGAACAGTTTCTAAAACTTGATGGTGCTGGATCTGACCCATATGATGAGGCATTGTATGATGCATTAAATTTCCTCCAATGTTTTTTTCATTACAGTTGCATCATATGTATGAACATCTAGCCCATTTGGGTTAATAACCACTTTTTAAAATTATGATAATAAAATTTTATTAGGAAGCAATTGCCGTTAGGATATTTGAATTGTCATGAATGTCTATATTCATGATTTGTTTAGATCTCGAAGCAACACCCTTTATCAAAAAGAAGCCTTCTCCACGAGAGTAAGGCTTCTTGATGTGATTGGCAGTTTATTTTCTAATAAATCCACTATTCGGAGGTTCACAGTTCACTTCATATTAATTTTCATTTCTCTTCTGGTAGGACAGCGAAGATAAGTTGAATCTCCACTGGCGCGTTACCAGGAAGTGAAGATACTCCTACTGCTGCTCGACTACCAATACCTGAGCTACCTAATTCTTCAAAAAGATAATTAGAAGCAAGATCAGCCAAAGCGGAGTGTGCTTGGAAGCTTTCTTCCGCATTTATATAAACAGTAAGAGAAAGTACTTGCTCTATTCGTTCTTTTTTTTCTAGTTTGTTCTTTGTTGCGGTAATGGCATTAGCAACCGCTTGTTCGATCGCTGTTTTATATACATCAACGTCCTCAGAGCTACTAACTTTCCCTTCTTGAATTAATTCACCATTCCTCCGAGGCGTCATTCCAGAAGTATAGATAAGGTTTCCAAATCTTGTTGCAGTTAAATATTTCCCTTGTGGAATAGGGTTGTTTTCTTTTTTTCTCGGTGTAATCATTTACGATATCGCCCCGCTAACTTAATGATACGATCTATTGCCGCTACTGCTGATTTATGATCTTGTGAAAAATTCACACGAAAGCTATCAGTGAATTGTGGTCCAAATTCTGTACCAAGGGTTACTGATACATCCGCTTGAATTCGTAATATTTTTACAAAGTCTTGTAAAGGCACACCTAAGTTTGGAACTTTCGGGAAGAGATAGCTACCACCTTCCGGAGCTCTTACCTCAAAGTCATCCGAAGCATTAAGATTAGTTAGCAAATCATCACGTATTAACTGGTGCTGTTTAATTCGTCGAGTCATCCAGCCTTCCGGTTCTGCAAACCAAGAACTCAACACAGCTTGGCTATACCCACCTGCACGAAGAGAAACAATTGCTTGTAATTTTTCCATACGATTAATAATTTTAGCAGAGCCAAATGCTACACCTAATCGATAACCACTTAAGGACTCTGTTTTCGATGGTCCTATTATAGTAATTAAATTTTCCGGATTTATAACATTTTGTGCACATAAGTGCGTATAGCCACGTCCGTCAAAAATTTGACGAGAATATAGCTCATCAACGATAACAATTACTCCATATTGCTGTGCTAATTGCGCGATTTCAGAAATTTCTTTTGGTGAATAAATAACGCCTGTAGGGTTGTTCGGATTAGAAAACACAAATAGTTTTACGCCATCTTTAAAGGCATCTTCAAGCAAAGTCAAATCCAATCCTGCACAATTATTTGTTTTAAAGTAGTCCATTTTGACCTGAACAACTACACCATCAAAGAATTCAACTATTTTCCGGTTGGCAAAATAATCGGGTGCAACAATAGCGACTTTGTCACCACGACTAATAGTAGAACCCAATGCTAGGAAAAGCGCACCCTGGGTTCCTGGGGTAACTATGAGATTAAGTCCAGGATCTATCAAGCTACCCGTGAAATTGGCAAGTTTTAGGGCAACATTTTCACGGAGGATTTCGCTACCTCGATATTCGGTATATGCCTGTTTGCCACCACTGTGAACGCCATCAACGAAAGCCTCTAAAGTACCTGGGATTGGTTCAAAAGCATCTACATCACCGTGTGAAAAGTCAACAGGTCGACCAGGTATTTTTTCTCCTATGAGAGAAATTTCACTACTTTTCTGACGCATCTCTTGTCCAGGAGCATTATCCACACCGATTTTCGAAAACTTTTTTTCTAGTAAATCCACTATAAGTCACTCTCCTCTGAAGTTTTATTAACATAATCTTTTTTGTAAATGTTTTATAGCTGCATTAAGTTTTCATAATTCTTCTTATATTCTAATAATATATGACTTTTTTAATATCTCCAATATTAAATACCTATAATTATATTTTCTTTATTATCGGATTAAATTATGACTTAACACTAGAGTCTATTCTTGACGTGAAAAATAATACAAATAAACACCTGTATCCTCTATAGTTGAAAGTACCACCAAACAACGGAAGAGGTATACAGATTAATTATGAGGTCAAAGTGTTGCAACACCCCCATTATCCTAACAACGGATTTTACTGGAATGTAATGAAGCGCTCCGCGCGCGCTGTTAAAATCGGCAACTTTTGTTCTGGTGAAGAGCCTAATTTTTATAGCTTATTTGATTAATGATAAATAAGAGGGATGCCAATTGTAGATGGATTTTTGTTTAGTTTTAAACAATCCACAACCTATTGTAAATCAAAGCTTATAATTGTAGCGATATGATATATTATGATAAATAAGAGAAGCACACTTTAAATTTCGTTAACTTCTAAATGTAATAACACCATTTGAACTGGGGGAAAACTATGTATAAATTGCGAGGTCACCATCTTTTTTGCCTTCTAGGTTACCGTGGGATGGGCTATTCCGAAGAGTATGTTGAAAATATGACGGGTTTACATCAAACCTTGAGGGATAACCCCAGAACACTGATTCTGCTTGTAAAGGGACCTGATCAGTTGTGCGAAAAGTTTCCAAACTCCGGTAAATACCATTGCAAAGACGATACTATTTATGAAAGAGATGCCACTATTTTAACTAAAATGGGGCTCGAAATTGGACAAATTCTTAGTTGGGAAGACATAGTTTCTCATATTCAAAAGTATGTGGTTCCCACAGATATTCAAATTGTGTGTGAAACCTGTTCTTGGCGAACCTATGGAGTTTGTGAAGAAGGTGTCAAAGAGATTCTTAAGGGTAGAGGCTTAAGAAAAATTTGATTCATCTTTCCCTATGAAAGTTTTATAGCTAGTCAACCATCAAAGTTAATCCATTATTCTATAAAACTCGTTAGTGTTTCACTATAAAATCGTTGCCACACACTACAACGATTTCTTCCATTAAAAGTTCTACTTCACGAATCTCATGTGTCGGTAAAATGATCGTGTGTTTCTGGGTCCTTAAATTTACATAAGCCCTTAATAGGGGAGACTTTCTGTTTACTTGTCCATATGCTAAAGATGAAATACACTGTAAGAACATTACTTCGTTAGCAACACTCAGCATCCCACATGTGTCGCATAGGACAAAATCTTCAAAAAGAAGGATGTGTTAAACAATGAATTTAGACATGGTTATGCAGGAACTTGAAGCTCTCGGCAAGGAGCGAACCAAGAAAATGTATGTATCCAATGGAGCACGCGAACCGCTTTTTGGAGTGGCTACAGGTGCTATGAAGCCCGTCGTCAAGAAAATTTAAAAAAATCAAGCTTTGGCTGAGCAGCTTTACACCACAGGTAACTACGATGCAATGTACTTTGCCGGCATAATTGCAGACCCAAAAGCAATGACTGAAGCTGATTTTGAGCGTTGGATCGATGCGGCTTATTTTTATATGCTGTCCGATTATGTAGTTGCAGTAACCTTGTCAGAAACAGATATTGCACAAGAAGTTGCAGATAAATGGATCGCAAGCGGCGAAGAACTGAGAATGTCAGCGGGCTGGAATTGTTACTGCTGGCTTTTGGGTAATCGCCCGGATGGTGAATTTTCCGAAAGCAAAATTGCCAATATGCTTGAAATTGTGGGAAATACAATTCACACTTCTCCTGAACGAACTAAATACGCTATGAATAATTTTATTTACACAGTAGGGGTATCTTATTTGCCGTCCCATGATATGGCGGTCGATACCGCAAAGTCAGTAGGCCCAGTAGAAGTCAATCAGGACAAGAAAAAAACCAGTTTCCTACTCGCTTCCGAAAATATTCAAAAGGCAGTAGATAAAGGACGGCTTGGTTTCAAACGCAAACATGTAAGATGTTAAACTATAGTTTTGCCACTTATAGAAGATTCGTATAAGTTGATTAGTGATCGAGTACAGGCAGAGTCGGATTATAAGTTCTAATTAATTTATATTTAACCACTAGTGTTGCATAAAGCGTAACTGAATATTCAGTCACATGATTTCGATATTTTTTTCAAAAAAGGGAAGTACCCGAATAAAGGTAGCACTGTCCATTTGGTAAATTTATACAGATAGGCGAGGCGACAGTTATAGAAAGTATTCCTACGGAACTTTTTTGCTTCTGATTTCACGAAGCCAATAATGGAAATTCTGCCAGAGATTTGCTACCAAAATGCGTGAAATTCGTAAGATTGAATTTCCACTTTTCGACTCCATCTGAATCAACACGTTCAAGCAATAGGCGATCAACGCCAAGTAAATTTGGTTTTTCACGGCGTTTTCACTTTGACCGTAGAAATGCTTAATTTTCACGTGTTGCTTGATCCATTTAAAGAACAATTCAATTGCCCAGCGGGAGCGATAGATTTCACTAATTTCCTCCGCTGTAAGGTCGAATCGATTTGTAATTAGACGCAGTTCGCTTCCCTTGCCGTCTGGTATGACGATAATCCGAAAGACATTTTCCGTACAGTTGGTGCTGGATCCAATAAAAGCCATAGTATCCGAAAGGACATCGCTTCCTTCTGGAAGAGTAAACGAATAGACGGGATGAAGGACGGCATTCTTCTTCAACCGGCAAACGAAAAAGATTCCATCGTCTGTAAAGAGGTCGAATCGTTTGTAATCCACATATGCACGATCGAAAACGTACATGGCTTCTTTGTCATCAACCAGCACTTCCAGTTGATTACGGTCGTGTTCTTTCGCATTCGTGATGACTTCTTTATCCGGGTAATGCGTTCCGTTTTCATCGAAGACCAAGCGCAGATGCAACTTTACGCCCCCTTTGGTTTCCCGGAATTCCGCCCATTTAAAATGATTCACGTTCAAGGGAAGTGTTGTAGAGTCGATAATTTTTAGCAGCATTCCCTTTTTAGGTGACAGTTTTTGTGCGGTAATTTTACCGACCATCTGCATGAAAAGATTCGAGAGAATCGCTGGATCCAGCTGATTATTTTTTCGGGAAAGCTGCGACACACTGATGGAATCCACTCCGATCGCATGCTGGAAGTCCTTATTTGACAGCGCCGCTTCAAGGGCATGCAAGCTGTCTGTCTCAGTTAATTGTGCATAGAGCATGAGAAGTGTGAAAGCCTGCGTCGTCAATTTTTTTGTATATCGATCTTGGCCGTGAAAGTTCACGGCTTCGTTTAATTTTTCAAAATTAATGGCGTTAACCCATTTACCAAATGAGGTTTTTCGTGTATTCTTGTCCATAAATTGGTCCTTTATATTGGATTTGGACAGGAACTACCTGTACCTTCCATTATAAAGGATTTTTTCTTTTGGTATTTATCGATATTTGAAGATTTTATGAATTCCTAATTTTATGAAAAAATTAATGCAACACTAGTGATATTTAACCAATAAAACATATTTTCATGGAAGGGGTCTTAACATGCGATTACAAGGGAAAAAAGTTATTAGCTTAGTGCATCATGAATTTGAGGATTTAGAGCTTTGGTATCCAATTCTTAGGCTCCAAGAAGAAGGCGCAATTGTTCATCTAGTTGGAGAAGAAGCAAATATAAAATATATAGGGAAATATGGTGTACCTGCACCCTCCGATCTAGCATATAGAGATATTAATCCAGAACAATATGATGCGATTCTGGTACCAGGAGGATGGGCACCAGATAAAATACGCCGATTTCCTGAAGTAATTTCTTTAATTCAACATATGGATGCAAATAAAAAGCCAATTGGTCAAATTTGTCATGCAGGATGGGTGTTAATTTCGGCTGGAATTTTGCATGGAAAAAAAGTAACTAGTACACCTGGAATAAAAGATGATATGGAAAACGCAGGAGCGATTTGGTATGACGAGCCCGTTGTCACGGACGGACATCTCGTATCAAGTCGCCGTCCACCAGATCTTCCGGATTATTTAAGAGAGTTTATTAATGTATTGGAACAAAAATGAGTCTTCTGAAGAGACATTAGAGGGTTTGACACCTGAACATATGTCCGCTCAGTGAAAGCTGCTCTTCTGAACATACAAAATATGGAGAAAAGATGCTGTGAGCATCTTTTCTCCATTTTACGTCCACTCGAAAATACTATTCAAAAATATAGGACAGCGCTTTGATGGCCTGGTCGGAAGTTTCGACTGTGGCACTGGATTTAGCGGAAAGCTCCTTCAGCGGATGATGCAATTTCTCCGGACGGATGATGATAACAGGCTTACCGCCAGCAATTGCGGCACTTGCATCCATTGCCGTATTCCATTGTTTGTATTGCTCGCCGAACAAGGCGATAACCAGATCAGCTTTATGCATCAATACACTGGTCCTCAGATTATTGAAGCTTGAAGCGGCAGCATCTTTAAATATAGCACCGGGCTGTACCCCTAAAATCTCTTCCCCGATATTATCTGAACGGTCATGATTTTCCATCGGGCCAATAAAATCGACCGGCAGATCGAGTGCCAGGACTTTCTTTTTGATTTCGTCCCGCCATGTACTGTGAATTTCTCCTGCAAGATAAACGGTTAGTCTCATGATTCACCCTCCAAAATCCATTTCTTTCAGTCTATCATATTTCGAATGAGGGATTGAAATCATACGATCTTTTATGATGACAGGGATCGCTGAAAGCGCATAAAGTCAACTGCAGCTTTGGATGGGGTCATTTCCGGGCTTCTTTAGAGAAAATTTCTTATTTAAGTCCTTGATTACCGACATCAAACAGAAACCATTTGGCTGTTTGGGAATAAAAATCTACAAGAAACGCTTTCAAAATTCAGACAGCATAAAATTTTATTCTGATATACGCAAAAAGGTAATACACCTATACAACTACTCTGTATCATTCTTCCAGGTGATCTCCTGTTTTATTTTTTCTAGCTCCGGTAACTCATTCAATGCATTTTTTAAAGCTTGTAGCTCTGCAAGGGTAAACGTTACACCTTTTCCCATCTTTGTTTGATCTTCAGACCAATCTCGCACATCATACTTCGGATCTCGGTCGTTCCAACTGATTAAATTCAATTGTCTTTTCCACCCTTTGCTTCCTTCAGACAATGTAGCAAGTGTTTCAATAATTTCATACTTTAAGTCAGCCACCTTTTTTTACCCTCCTCTTCTTTTCATCTACTAAACAATTATACGATATTGTGAAATTATTCAAGAATTGCAAACATAAACTATTACTATGATACTTATAGCACTATCTAAGGACTCGTCCTCTAAGAAAATATTCTTAACATATTTTTTTAGGAGTAAATCAGAATGATCAGCATCTGGTCAAAGTAGAAAAAAACACTAGATCATTTACGGAACTACCTACAGAACATTCCATTTCACTAGCTAGATATAAATTTGGAATTAAAAGAACGACCAAGTGACCAACTCACTTAATCGTCTCTTTTCCTATAAGTTACAAATTCGTCCACTTTATAATTTCTTAATTCTCTTCAATATATGTTTACATACAAAAATTTTGCTAGATTGTAGCCTCAGGGAGACTCCGACAAAAGAATACATGCTATCCTCTCTTGAATTATAGTGAATTGTCATAATTTTGTAGAATAGTTTCAGCACACAGGCATGTTTTTTAAATGCAGGGAATGTCCATGTCGTGACAAGCTTACGCAATGTTTACATCTGTAGTATCGACGATATGTATAAAGCACGATGTAGAATAAAATCTTTTGTCCGTTGGATTATACAAAGTTTAAATGTGCTGATTTTATTCACCACGATTGAAAATGCTGTCTACAACCATCTTTTTACAGTCCTGATTTCGTATGCATTGCCGGAATGGTTATATCCACAGACACAGTCCTCTATTTACAATCGAAAGCATGCCTCCACATTTTTCCTACGAATACTTCTGAGGGATAAATTACCTGTTATTTGGAAGAACACATTAACAATATATCTGACTGACTATTGCAGCCGGGTTGTTCTGTCTATTTTCGGATAATCAACACGCCTGTCATTTTACTTTAAGAAGTTGTCGTTTCATTTCGCGATTAAAGCCTTTTGTTAAATCCGCAAACAGGTCGTCCCATTTTTTCTTAAACTGATTATAAATTGCTGGGTATTTTTTTCTTAAGAGAATAATATTTACAGCATATTCTTCTTTATCATCCTCAAGTGAAGCCATAAATCCTGCAGGAATGCTGTTGATATAGTAATACAATTCTTCAGTATCTGTATAAAACCATTCCATAGTCCGAATAAATAAAAGCGGAAAAGCATTCTCATCATCTTCCATGCGTAACAATTCCTTCTGTACTTGCGCCATCTTTTTTACTTCTTGGTGTTTTTCCCGAATATCAGAATCATTTCCGGTAACCATTTTTGCAAAGTCAATAAAAACTTCGGCACCAAGAAAGTCTTCTTCATCAAAATGGTGTTCATATTCACTTATCATTAAATCAAAAACTTCCCGTCGCACTTCTTCATTCATGTTTTGTATAAATTTACGAAACTTTTTTCGAATAATTTCCTTTTGGTCCCATTTTTCCATTCTAATTAGAAGATGAATCGAAGATAATAATAAATCATTATGTTCTGGTTTTTGCTCAATTTGATTTGGAATACACTGAATAAGGATGTCCCATGCTTTCGCGTTTTCATCCATTTCCACATAGATAGCTGCACGAGGCAAATCAAAGTAGTATGAATCATCCGGAAAGGTATTCTTTCCTTCTATCAAAACTTCCATTGCCTCTTCGTAATATTCTACCTCGGATAAGATGCGTGCGTAAATGTTGTAAAGTTTACATAGTTCTTCTTTATCTATGACATTTCCTAGTGATCGTTGGAATTGGTTACTAGCTTTTTGAAGATCACCCTCGATAACTGCTATCTGTATAAGACTAATAGACGAAGGTATATTACTTGGCGAAATAGATAGCGCCTTTTCAAAAAGAATCTGAGCTTGAGTATAATTACCTCTTTGCAAATTGTTCATTGCTTTTGCAAACACGTCTTCTAGTTTTTTCCCATATTTACGAGAAAGATCATATTCTTTTCTTTTAGCTGGATCCTTAAGCGTTTCATAAGCAGTGCGAACTTTCTCAAACATTTCCGAATTTGATTCTGGCGGATATTTTTTCACCGCTTTAATATATTTCTCTTTTATTTTTTCTTGGTCAATCTTTGCAGTGGTCCCCAATATTTTATAGTAATTTTCTGTTGGTTGATTGTTCATTCCTTCACATCCAATTCTTGTATATCGAGGTCAATAATCGTATCCATTGCAATATCAATAGCTTTCTCTAGTTCAGCAGAATCCTCAATTCTTAACGCCACTTCTAAAATACCGATAACCTCTTTTAATAGTTTCCGACTCTCATTTGAGCCGTTCACCAACAAAAGATGGAAGTGATTGAGGTAGTCTTTTGCTTCCTGCTGAAGTTCTAAAAATGAACGGTTTTTATCTTTATTCTCGATTTGTGAATCTTCATTAAAATCACTGTCTTCATTCAAGAAGTCAAATAAATTCAGTTCATCCTCGTCGTTTTGATTTTGTTGCACATCTTCTACTTTTTTTAAGCTTTCTTGAAAAGCCTTTTCACTACTCCGGTCAAGTGCATCTTGAATAGTTACCGTTATCGCCTCGTCTTTCGAGACACCTCTTGCCGTTACCTCTAAAATACCATTTAAATTATAGCGAAATGTAATATCTACCATTTCTGAACCAGCAGGCGCAGGTGGCAAACCTTCTAGTAAAAATTCATTCAAAAAGTGATTATTCTTTACCCACTTACTTTCTCCTTGATACACACTAATCTGGACCCCTGTTTGATAATCGTCTACCGTATTAAAGGTTTCAGTTCGGGTTACTGGGATAGTTGTATTGCGCGGAATAATGGCTTGAAAAGCACCCGGACGAAAACTGGAACCGAATGATTCCGTCACCACTTCTATCCCCATTGAAAAAGGAGCAACATCGGTTACGATTAAACCATTTTTTGAGAATGACCCGGATTTTATCCCTGCTTGAATAGCAGCTCCTATGGCAACAGCTTCATCAGGGTTAACATCTCCCCTAGGATCTTTATTGAAATAAGCTTGAATAAGGTGATGGATTTGAGGTATTCTCGTTGAACCTCCAACGAGCAGGATATCATCAATTTCTTGAGCATCAAGTTCTGCATCTATCAATACTTCTTTGACCTTATCCATCGTTTCACGCAATTGCGGTTCAATTAGCGCAACAAACTCTTCTCTTGTCATTTGTGTATATAAACCAAGCGGCTTTTCTTCTTTCATAACAACGATAGGCAATGAAATTTCTACAAGTACTTCATTTGATAATTTCTTTTTAATTTTTTCCGCTTCTTCTTTTAACACCGCTTTTGCTCGAACGTCCTTACGTGGATCTACTTTATATTGAGCAATCATCTTCTCAGACAGCCAGTCAACCAATAACCAGTCAAAATCTTCCCCACCCAAGCGGCTGTTGCCAGATGAAGCTTTTACTTCAAGAATTCCATCCATCAACTCTACAATCGAAACATCGAATGTTCCTCCTCCTAAATCATATACGAGTAAGTGACGATCTTCATCTAGATGTTGAAAACCAAATGCAAGTGCTGCAGCGGTGGGCTCATTAATAATTCTCTCAACTATAAAACCGGCAAGTTCACCGGCTCTTTTTGTTGCCTGTCGCTGTTCATTGGTAAAGTAGGCAGGGACAGTGATGACTGCTTCTTTTTCTCCCTCGCCCAATTGCTTGTCCACAAAATTCTTCATTTGTTTTAAAATCATCGCTGAAACTTCTTCCGGGGAATACGACTTTCCGGCAAGCATCATTGTTTCTTTTGCGCCCATTTCACGTTTTACAGCCGCCTTTGTTCTCTCTGGCATTGCTATTAAAGCGGCCCGTGCGTCTTCACCGACAATTAATTTTCCATCGGGAGCGATTAATACAACAGATGGTGTTATTCTTTCACCATTTGGTCCGGGAATAATTTGCGGTTTTCCATTATGAATATAGGCGACAGCTGAATTGGTTGTACCAAAGTCTATTCCGACAATTGGTCGAAATGTTGGATCATTTTTCATGTTTTCTGACATACATATTACCTCCTAATAAATCTATTTTTAACTTCATTCAGAAAAAGGTCAGTCCTTTGCTCAATCGGGTTACTAAAGACTAAGGTCGCCGAGTCATGCGGTAATGTCTGAGTAACCACCATCCTGTTGGCCCTGAGTCTTCTGCGGATGCCATCGATTTTAAAAGGAGCAGAGTGAATTGAGCAAACTCAATTCAAATTCCGGTTAAATACGCCGAGGCTTATTTAACCTCGATTCACTTTAAAGCCCTTTTACCGTAACAACTTGAGCTTTTCTGATTAAGTTATTTTTATCGTCAACAAATCCCCTTTTAAGAACTTCAACAACTTGATAGGGGACCGTCCCCATTGTCGCTTGATCCAAACTGTCTATTTCCACTGACTTCATCGCTTCTGACAATTTCGGATCAAAACCTTCTCCAAGAACGTTTAATTCATGTATACCGACTTCGTTCAAACTTCCAACAAGATTTCGAGACCATTCTTCTAGAAGTTGTCGCCATGATTCTTGTCCGTCGTTTAACCCAGAAGATATATGGTCCATTTCATCAAGTAAGCGGATCAAATGTTCGATCAAATGCTGTTGTTTGTTTGCATATTCATCTAGTTGGCTAATGAGGTTGTCTTGTTCCTTTTGTGCGTGTAAACTAGATTTTATTTTTTCAAATTCTTCTTCCATGGTTTTTGCCGATTTGAATTGTAAGCGGGTAAGTCTTTTTATTTGCTCATTTGTGGCTTCAATTTTTTCGTCAAGACTCGATACATCTTTACGTATGTACTCTATCTGGACATCGACAGGATTCTTTTCTTTCAATCTCCAAATTTTCCAGCTCATTTTTATCTCCTTTTATAAATCAGACTAATAATTACATTATACTGTAATGAATTAAATTTCGCACCTTGAAATTTCAATAAAAAGGCCTCTTCGAGAGAGTGGAAAAGCAAGAAAAAACCTTATCAACACTGGTTTCCTGTGTAAAAAAGATACGACTCCAAATATACTAAAAAAGGCACCATTGAGACTTAATATATGAGCGTGTTTCTAGATCCTTATACTGTTCAATAGATGCAAATTTAACAGCATACCGATTTCTTCCCCCCGATAAATATAAGGTGTGCCATGCATCATATGTAAGCATGTAGCCAACATTTTTGCAGACTCTACGCGGTAATCTGAGTCATTCCCATCCGCCGTACTGTTTGG
>NZ_ALJG01000248.1 GCF_000286315.1 Paenisporosarcina sp. TG20
GGAACGCGTCTGCCTGGAACGGAAATCCACGGCTTATAAGAGAAAAATGCGAGTATGGGAACGAAATCGTTCCCATACTCGCATTGATGTTCTAAGAGGACTTTTTCAGTGCCCTCCAAAATTATTTGGTTTTTTTTTGTAAAAAAGAAGGATTATATGAGATAAATAATAAAAGTAATAAAAAGGTAGGTTATTTAGTCATTAAACCATAATAAGTATTACATTTCATAATTAAATTAACTGAAACTTCAAGTTATAATTAATACATAGAATAAATTTAAGGGAGATGATGAGAAATGACATCAAATACAAAAGATCGCGTTTTCCGTTACAGAGGAACAGAATTAAATACAAAAGGATGGCAGCAAGAGGCTGCACTTCGTATGCTCATGAATAACTTGGATCCAGATGTGGCGGAGCGCCCTGAGGATTTAGTTGTTTATGGTGGAATCGGTAAAGCCGCTAGGAACTGGGAATGCTTTGACGCAATTGTGCGTTCATTGAAAGAGTTAGAAAATGACGAGACATTACTCGTTCAATCTGGAAAGCCAGTAGCGATTTTCAAAACACATTTAGATGCACCACGTGTATTAATTGCGAATTCTAATATCGTACCGGCTTATGCAAACTGGGAAACATTCCATGAACTCGATAAAAAAGGGTTGATGATGTACGGCCAAATGACGGCTGGTAGCTGGATTTATATTGGTTCACAAGGAATTGTCCAAGGAACGTATGAAACATTTGCGGAACTGGCCAAACAACATTTCGGCCAATCGCTAAAAGGAACAATCACCTTAACTGCTGGTCTTGGTGGAATGGGCGGAGCTCAACCTTTAGCGGTAACGATGGTTGGAGGGGTGTGTATTGGTATTGAAGTTGATGAAACACGTATCGACCGACGTATTGAAACACGCTATACAGATGTTAAAACTGATTCATTAGATGAAGCCATTCGATTAGCTGAAGAAGCAAAAGCGGCAGGCAAAGCATTATCAATCGGCTTGCTTGGAAATGCCTCTGATATATTGCCACAAATGATTTCACGAGGCTTTATTCCAGATGTTTTAACAGACCAAACTTCAGCGCATGATCCGTTAAATGGTTATATTCCATCGGGCATGTCATTACAAGATGCAGCAAAACTTCGCGAAGAAAATCCAACTGAATATGTAAAAATGTCAAAAGCATCTATGGCGAAACATGTGTCAGCGATGGTAGAGATGATGGATAAAGGTGCAATTACGTTCGATTATGGAAACAATATCCGCCAAGTTGCTAAAGACGAGGGTGTTGAACGTGCATTTGATTTCCCGGGATTCGTACCAGCTTATATTCGTCCACAGTTTTGTGAAGGAAAAGGACCTTTCCGTTGGGTTGCGCTATCTGGTGATCCAGAAGATATTCTTAAAACGGATGAAGTTATTTTACGCGAATTTAGTTATAACACACATTTATGTAACTGGATTAAAATGGCGCAAGAGAAAATTCAGTTCCAAGGCCTTCCTTCTCGTATTTGTTGGTTAGGATATGGCGAAAGAGCACGTTTCGGAAAAATCATTAACGATATGGTCGCTAGCGGCGAACTTAGCGCTCCGATTGTAATCGGTCGTGACCATTTAGATTCAGGTTCAGTTGCTTCACCAAACCGTGAAACAGAATCAATGAAAGACGGCTCGGATGTCGTAGCAGATTGGCCAATTTTGAATGCGATGGTCAATGCAGTTGGTGGTGCTACTTGGGTATCAGTTCATCATGGCGGAGGCGTCGGGATGGGGTACTCAATCCACGCTGGAATGGTGATATTAGCAGATGGTACGAAAGAGGCAGAAGCTCGCATAGAGCGAGTGTTAACAACAGATCCAGGAATGGGTATCGTTCGTCACGTGGATGCTGGTTATGATTTGGCGATTGACACAGCACGTGAAAAAGGCGTTAACATTCCTATGTTAAAGGGGGATGAGGTATGAGACCAGTTTGGATAAAGAACGCTGCACAACTTGTTACTTTAGCTGGTGAAAACGGACCTCGACGTAAAGAGGCTATGTCAGATCTTCAACTTATTGAGGACGGTAGTGTGTGGATTGAAAACGGTGAAGTACTAGCGATTGGGTCTACTTCAGAGCTTGAAGCAGCGTTCGAAGCGCGTGCTCAAGAAGCTGATGTCGTAGATGCAACAGGACGCTTAGTAACTCCTGGTTTAGTTGATCCACATACGCATGTTGCTTATGGAGGAAGCCGTGAACGTGAATTTGAAATGCGTCTTGAAGGCTCAACTTATATGGAAATCATGAATGCTGGTGGAGGTATTCACGCAACAACACGTATGACACGTGAAGCAACGGAAAATGAATTAGTCGAGCAAACAACGCGTCGTCTTGATTCGTTCCTTGCACACGGGGTGACAACGGTTGAAGGGAAAAGTGGATACGGATTGGACTTAGAAACAGAATTGAAACAACTTCGAGTTATGAAGCGGTTAAATGAAAGTCATCCAATCGATCTAGTACCAACCTTTATGGGCGGCCATGCCGTTCCCCAGGAATATAAGGGACGGGAAGAAGAATATATTGATGTATTGGTGAATGAGATGTTACCAAAAGTAGCGGATGAGGGTCTTGCGGTGTTTAATGATGTGTTTTGTGAGGTAGGTGTGTTTACGCCTGAGCAAGCGGAACGTATTCTAATAGCGGGAAAAGAACTTGGTTTAATTCCTAAAATTCATGCCGATGAAATTAAGTCTTATGGTGGTGCAGAACTTGCCGCTAAAGTGGGCGCGATTTCAGCTGAGCATTTATTGAAAGCATCAGACGAAGGAGTTCGTTTAATGGCTGAAGCGGGAGTAATCGCATGCTTATTGCCAGCAACAGCATTGTATTTACGTGAAGATGCTGCTAAAGGTCGTGCGATGGTAGATGCAGGTGTTGCGGTAGCAATTTCAACAGACTGCAACCCGGGGTCTTCGCCAACAACTTCAATGCCACTAGTCATGAATTTAGCATGTATTTCGATGCGTTTAACACCAGCAGAAGCCTTAGTTGCAGCAACGATTAACGCTGCCTGTGCAATTAATATGCAAGATAAAGTTGGGTCGCTTGAAGTAGGTAAACAGGGCGATGTTGTGATGTGGAACGTTTCTAATTATCAAGAACTGCAATATTTATTTGGGGTCAATCATGTTCATTCTGTTTGGAAAAAAGGCCTTCAGGTGGTGGGTTAAATGAAACATTTACAGCAACCTGAATGGTCTTGGCGAGCAGGGGAAGGCGATTTCGTCCACCAATGGGTAAAGCCTTTAAATGATGAGACTGAGATTCCAGATATGATTCTTTATGGTGCGCCTATATCACGATCTTCTATCAGTGTGTCAGGCGCATCATTATACCCGATGGAGTTCCGTAAACTTTGGAAAGGGTTCTCTACATATAACTTGGATGAGGATTTGGATTTATCGGGCTATGCCGTTCGCGATGCGGGAGATGTCACCATGCACACGACAAATATTGCGCTGTCACATCAACGAATTGAAGAAACAACGAGTGAATTGGTACGTACATTTGACTTGGCGACTACTTGTTTAATTGGGGGAGATCATTCCGTCACGGCCTGTGCAGTTCGTGGAGTAAAGGAAGCTTTTCCTTCAGAACGAGTTGGCATCTTGCAACTAGATACTCATTTAGATGTGAGGGATCCAGCGGAATTAGGTCCAGCAAACGGAACGCCAATACGTCAGTTGATTGACGGTGGAACTGTACGTGGTGAAGACGTCGTGAATATCGGTTTACATGGATATTTTAACGCGGCTCCACTTGTTACCTATGCCAAAGAAAAAGGTATTCGGATGGTAACTTTACGCAAAGCACGTGAGCTAGGGGTGGCTCAGTGCGTAGTGAACGAACTATCTTTATTAGCAAAAAAAGTCGACCGTGTGTATGTGACCATTGATATGGATGTACTCGACATAGCGGTTGCGCCTGGCGTACCAGCGTCTACACCAGGTGGGATGAGTGCCGAAGAATTGTTTAAGAGTTTGCTAGCGATAGGTCAGCATAAAGCTGTTCGACACATCGATTTCGTTTGCTTAGATCCAACGAGAGATACCGCAACAAACGCAACTGTTAAAACTGGTGTGTATGCGTGGTTGGAATTTATCACAGGGAGAGTTTTATTACAAAGGGGGAAATAACATGCAACAAGTGGGGGAAAGTTCTAGTTTAATAACGGAATCACGAGCACCAATGTGGAAGTTTTTCATCTATAGTTTTATCGGTGCATTTATGTTTTTTGTTCCAGTCACAATCGGTGAAAAAAGATCAATCATGCTCGATCACATTGTCTCGTGGATCCAATTACATGCAACAGGGGTGTTGCCATACTATGCGCTTATTATCATTTTAGCAGGAGCGATATATCCTTTTGCGTCAGGTACGTGGAATAAGTCGACTGTGGACAAAGTGTTCTCACTATTTAAAGTAATGGGTTTAGTTGTCGGAATCATGATTGTCTTCGAATTCGGTCCAGCATGGTTATTCCGTCCAGACATGGGACCTTTCTTATTTAATAAACTAGTCATCTCGGTTGGTTTATTAGTGCCTATTGGAGCAGTGTTCTTAGCTTTACTTGTCAGCTATGGATTACTCGAGTTCATTGGAGTCCTCATGCAACCAATCATGCGACCTGTATGGAAAACTCCTGGTCGTTCTGCAATCGATGCAGTAGCATCTTTTGTTGGATCATATTCTTTGGGGCTTCTAATCACCAATCGTGTGTATAAAGAAGGAAAATACACAGCTCGTGAAGCGGCTATTATCGCTACGGGGTTCTCGACTGTTTCAGCAACGTTTATGGTCATTGTAGCCAAAACTCTAGGCTTAATGGAAATATGGAATACTTTTTTCTGGGTTACATTATTGGTTACGTTTGCAGTTACGGCCATCACGGTTCGAATTTGGCCGCTTGGTAGCATGAAAGATGATTACTATGAGGGGGCTAAACCTCAACCAGAACTTAAACCAGAAGGTGGACGATTAGCCGCAGCATGGCGTGAAGCGAAAGAAACAGTAGCGCATGCACCTAGTTTAGGTACAAATATATACGTAAACGTTCGTGATGGTTTGCTAATGGCAATGGCGATTTTGCCTTCTATTCTATCAATCGGTTTACTAGGCATTGTGTTGGCAACATTTACACCTTTGTTTGATTGGGTTGGCTATATATTCTATCCATTCACTGCTTTATTACAATTACCTGAACCAATGCTTATAGCAAAAGCAAGTGCGATCGGAATTGCAGAAATGTTCCTACCAGCCTTGCTAGTTGTTGAATCGGCTATTGTTGTGAAGTTCGTTGTGGCGGTCGTTTCTGTATCGTCCATCATCTTCTTCTCTGCGCTTGTGCCTTGCATCGTGGCGACAGAAATTCCGATTTCCATTCCAAAGCTAATCGTCATTTGGGTTCAACGTGTTATCTTAACTCTGATAATTGTCACACCAATAGCATATTTACTATTTTGATAGATAAAACAGCCATCCTAAAGGGTGGCTATTTTTGATTTGAATTATATCGTAAGTGATGACTTCTTTCAAACAGTAGCGCAGCGTAAACAAAACCATTTAAGTCTGATCATTTCACAAATGAGGCAACCTTAAAATAACACTCAACTAATTTTTTCATATCTTTCACTCGTTGACACAGCTCATTTGATACAGATTATTTGCACACTTTCATCACCCCTTATATAATTAAGTCAAAGTTAGTCAAAGTCAGAGACTTACTTTAGATATCCCCTCTGACTCGCACTCAAATCTAATTTGTCAGGAGGTGATTGCATGCGTAATATATCGGACATAATTGAAGGGTATTTAAAGAAAGTTATCGAATTAGATGATAAGGGGCATGTTGAGATAAAGCGTAATGAAATCGCTGAGCAATTTCAATGCGTGCCTTCACAAATTAATTATGTAATTAATACACGTTTTACGGCAGACCGTGGATATCTTGTTGAAAGCAAGCGAGGTGGAGGCGGCTATATTAGAATAGTTCGAGTCCGTGCTCACACTAAGGTGGATTTGATTGATACCATCCTAATGAGTTTAAAGCTTGGAGCATCTCAAACAATGACGGAAGATATTGTATTTCGTCTAATCGATGAGGAAGTGGTAACGAAGCGTGAAGCGAAGATGATGCTAGCAGCACTAGATCGCACAACGCTGGTTTTACCATTGCCTCATCGTGATGAATTACGTTCGCGGATATTGCAAGCGATGCTTTTAACAATAAAGTATGAACAGTTAAAGTGAGGCGACCTTGAATGATATGTGAAAATTGTAAGCAGCGTCCGACAAAAGTAACCGTAACCGAAATACAGAACGGCGAGCATGTGCAACGTCATTATTGTGAAGAATGTGCAAAGGAGTTTCATCCCTTTCATTTAAACTTTGAGCAGGATCCACTTTCGCTCCACCAATTATTATCTAATTGGTTTGGTATTACGGAAAACAAACAACAAGAACAAAAGCGGCAACCTCAAACAGTCACTTGTAGTTCGTGTGAGTGGACATTCCGGCAGTTTATTAATAAAGGAAAGTTTGGTTGCGCAAGTTGTTATGAAAGTTTCCGTGAACAACTGCCAGATGTGTTTAGTAAATTGCATAACGGTAATGTAAAGCATGTTGGGAAAATACCAGGTGCATTTGGTCAAACTCTACATTTGAAAAAACAAATTGAATCGCTTCGTACATTAATGCGGACTGCGATTGGAATTGAGAATTTTGAAGAGGCGGCAAGACTTCGAGACGAAGTTTACGCTTTAGAGAAACAGCTAGAAAGCGGAGGTGAAAATCACGATGAACATTGAACACTTTCTGAATAACTCCGTGATGAGTTGGATGGCATTTGAGGGTAAATATGCAGATATTGTGATGAGTACGCGTATTCGGCTTGCTCGAAATTTAACAGGGTATCGTTTTCCTCTTTCTTTTTCTGAAAATGAGGCCCTGCAAGTAGATAAAGCTGTTTCAGCTGTTTTACTTGATGAAGAAGCGGAACTTGAAACGACCTTTTCGTATATAGATATAAAAGGGCTTTCTACGTTAAACCGACAAGTTTTAGTTGAAAAACATTTAATTAGTCCAAAGCTTGCCAACTCAGAAATAAATGGCTCCGTTTTATTATCAGATAACGAGGCAGTTAGTGTGATGATCAATGAAGAAGATCATATTCGCATACAATGTATTTTTCCGGGTTTGCAATTGCAGGAAGCATGGCGTCAAGCAAATAATATTGATGATATCCTTGAAAAACAATTACCGTATGCATTTGATGAACAATTTGGCTATTTAACGAGTTGCCCAACTAATACGGGAACTGGCCTACGATCATCAGTAATGATGCATCTACCAGCACTTACGATGACCAACCAAATGAACCGCATCGTCTCAGTCATATCGAGACTTGGGTTGGTTGTTCGCGGAATATATGGTGAAGGTAGCAAGGCTCTCGGCAATATATACCAAGTGTCTAATCAAACAACACTCGGTAAATCCGAAGAAGATATTTTAACTGATTTACAGAGTATTACCGAACAAATTATTGAAAAAGAACGAGAAGCAAGATTAGCTCTTATGAATACAAGAGAGAATGCATTGAAAGATCGTTTGTATCGTTCATTAGGAGTGTTAACGCATGCTAGACTTTTGTCAACAGAAGAAGCGGGACGCTGTTTATCTGATGTTCGTCTTGGAATTGATCTAGGATTGATTAAGAATATTAATGTTTCGATTTTGAATGAATGCATGATTTTTATGCAACCAGGTTTTTTGCAAAAATATGCTGATACTTCCCTTCAGCCAGAAGAACGCGATGAGTTCCGTGCAAAGATGTTTAGGGAACGGTTGCAAGTGAAAAATAACATAGACGATGAAGGAGAGGAAACTCATGATGTTTAATCGATTTACACAACGAGCACAAAAGGTGCTTCAACTAGCCCAAGAAGAGGCAATCCGTATGAAACATGAATCCATTGGAACTGAACATATATTATTAGGACTAATCCGTGAAGGTGGCGGGATTGCTGCAAAAGCGATGGAAGCAATTGAAGTGAGTCCAAAAATGATCGAAGATAGTATTGAAGAACTTGTAGGTATGGGAACAGGTGAAGTAGGACCCATCGTTCATTACACGCCAAGAGCGAAGAAAGTTATCGAATTGTCGGTGGATGAATCTCGTAAACTAGGGCATTCATACATTGGAACAGAACATCTATTATTAGCATTAATTCGCGAAGGTGAAGGCGTGGCAGCACGTGTACTTAACAATTCTGGAGTTAGTTTGAATAAAGCACGTCAGCAAGTGTTGCAATTATTAGGAAGTAATGATCACGTTCAAGCAAGCGGGGGAGGTAGTTCTACAGCGAACACACCAACACTTGATGGTTTGGCACGTGATTTAACACAAATCGCACGTGAGGGAACTCTAGATCCTGTCATTGGACGTAGCAAAGAGATTACACGTGTTATTGAAGTATTATCTCGACGCACGAAAAATAACCCAGTTCTAATTGGAGAACCAGGCGTTGGTAAAACAGCAATAGCTGAAGGACTTGCTCAACAAATTGTTGCAAACGAAGTCCCAGAGTCTTTACGTGACAGACGCGTCATGACTTTAGATATGGGTACTGTTGTAGCCGGAACGAAATACCGTGGTGAATTTGAGGATCGTTTGAAAAAAGTGATGGATGAAATTCGCCAAGCTGGAAACATTATTCTTTTCATCGATGAACTCCACACGTTAATTGGTGCTGGAGGTGCTGAAGGAGCAATTGATGCGTCAAATATTTTGAAACCATCACTTGCCCGTGGAGAGCTTCAATGTATTGGTGCAACCACGCTTGATGAGTACCGTAAATACATTGAAAAAGATGCTGCTTTAGAGCGTCGATTCCAACCAATTAAAGTCGATGAGCCTTCCGTAGAAGAGTCCATTCAAATCATTCAAGGATTACGTGATCGTTACGAAGCGCATCACCGTGTGAAAATAACAGATGAAGCTATTGTAGCAGCGGCGAAAATGTCGGATCGATATATTTCTGATCGATTCTTACCTGATAAAGCGATTGATTTAATTGACGAAGCAGGTTCAAAAGTTCGTTTACGCTCATATACAACACCGCCTAACTTAAAAGAATTAGAAACACGTTTAGAAGCGATTCGCTCAGAGAAAAATGCGGCAGTTCAAAGCCAAGAGTTCGAAAAAGCAGCAGCCTTCCGTGATACCGAACAGAAAATGAAGGAAGAACTCGAAAGTACGAACAAGTCTTGGAAAGAGCAACAAGGCAAAGCGGAGTCTGAAGTAACAGTAGAAGATATCGCGGCAGTTGTGTCTATGTGGACAGGAATTCCGGTTGCGCAACTCACACAAACAGAATCTGAGAAATTATTGAATCTTGAAGATATCTTACACAAACGTGTTATTGGTCAATCAGAAGCCGTTACCGCAATTTCTCGTGCAGTACGTCGAGCGCGTGCGGGATTAAAGGATCCAAAACGTCCAATTGGTTCATTTATCTTCTTAGGACCAACAGGTGTTGGTAAAACTGAACTTGCACGTGCACTCGCTGAAAGCATGTTTGGCGATGAAGATGCAATGATTCGTGTCGATATGTCTGAGTACATGGAGAGACACTCCACTTCACGTCTTGTAGGTTCACCACCGGGATACGTAGGACATGAAGAAGGCGGCCAATTGACAGAAAAAGTCCGTCGTAAGCCGTATTCTGTAATCTTGTTAGATGAAATTGAGAAAGCACATCCGGATGTCTTCAATATCTTGTTACAAGTGTTAGAAGATGGCCGTTTAACAGATTCTAAAGGGCGTACAGTTGATTTCCGTAATACGATTGTTATTATGACATCTAACGTTGGAGCAGAAGCGTTGAGAAAAAACAAGTATGTCGGTTTCAATTTGCAAGACGGTGGACAAAAGTATAAAGATATGAAAGGTAGAATGCTCGAAGAGTTGAAGAAAGCTTTCCGCCCAGAGTTCTTAAACCGTGTGGATGAAATGATTGTGTTCCACTCACTTGAAAAAGAACATTTAGCAGAAATCGTTACGTTGATGACAGCCCAATTGACGGAACGCTTGAAAGAACAAGAAATCGAGTTAGAGTTAACTCCGGCAGCTCAAGAGAAGATTGCCAAAGAAGGCTACGACCCAGAATATGGTGCTCGTCCGTTACGTAGAGCACTTCAAAAACATGTTGAAGATCGCTTATCTGAAGAACTATTAAAAGGCACAGTTTTAACTGGACAAAGAACGATTGTTTTTGATGTAGAAAATGATGAGTTTATAGTCCGTATTGACGCAAAAGAGCCAGTAGTAAAATAAAACAGTTGGGGCATTCCGGCTAGCTTGATCGGAATGCTCTTTTTTACATAAGTAATCATTTTTTCTTTTAAAAATAATAATTATTGTCTAGCTACAAGCGCCAGCTTACAGCCCATTAAGTGGGGGACGCTTGGCCCATGGTTGCGGGTCATAAAGGTTTAGCGACACGATGTGACTAAACCTCTGTAGCTTTTCTACATAGGAGGAACTATGGCTAAACGTAAAACGAAATTTATGTGTAACTCGTGTGGGTATGAATCTGCCAAATGGATGGGGCGATGCCCAGGTTGCGGTGAGTGGAATACGATGGTAGAAGAGGTAGAAGTGACCACTAAAGGACCTCGTCGCACTTTCCAACATTCTGAAGAAAGCATGCAAAAAGCATTACCGATTACGGCTATTGAAACTGACGAAGAACCACGTGTGAAAATTAATCTTTCAGAATTTAATCGTGTGCTCGGTGGAGGGATTGTACCCGGTTCACTTATATTAATTGGTGGAGATCCGGGTATCGGAAAGTCCACATTGCTACTTCAAGTCTCAGCGTTACTGGCTAATCAAGGGCAACGCGTGTTGTACATGTCAGGAGAAGAGTCTATTAGACAGACTAAACTTCGTGCAGAGCGACTAGGTGTTGATTCTTCCGAATTGTATATATACGCCGAAACCAATTTGGAATTGGTAAACGAAGCAATCGATCAGGTCCAACCGAAGTTTGTCGTTATCGACTCCATTCAAACGGTGCACCACCCAGATGTCACTTCTGCACCAGGAAGTGTAACCCAAGTACGTGAATGTACAGCGGAGTTAATGCGTATTGCGAAAACTAAAAATATTGCTATTTTCTTAGTGGGCCATGTGACGAAAGAAGGGCAAATCGCAGGTCCAAGAATACTTGAACATATGGTGGATACAGTGCTTTACTTCGAAGGTGAACAACATCATACGTATCGTATTTTACGTTCGCAGAAAAACCGTTTCGGATCAACAAATGAGATTGCCATTTTTGAAATGTTACAGAGTGGTCTGAAAGAAGTACTAAATCCTTCTGAACTATTCTTGCAAGAACGATCACAAGGAGCGGCAGGGTCAAGTGTAGTAGCGTCAATGGAAGGCACTCGACCGATACTAGTCGAAATACAGGCTTTAATCACACCGACTAGCTTTAACTACCCGAAACGTATGGCGAGTGGAATCGATCAAAACCGTGTCCAGCTATTAATGGCTGTCTTGGAAAAGCGAATGGGTATGTTACTACAAACTCAAGATGCCTACATCAAAGTAGCTGGTGGTGTTAAATTAGATGAACCCGCCATCGATTTAGCTGTACTGACAACAATTGTCTCGAGTTTCCGTGATTTAGCCGTCAGTGCGCATGATTGTTTTATCGGAGAAATCGGTTTGACAGGTGAAGTCCGCCGTGTAGCACGAGTTGAACAGCGCGTGCAAGAAGCAGCCAAACTTGGATTTAAACGTGCGATTATTCCCGCGTCAAATCTAGGGGGATGGGATTATCCACCAGGAATCCAAGTAGTCGGCGTTGAAAACGTAAGTGATGCATTAAAAATAGCATTCCCTAACTTGTAAAAGGTCGTATTACTTACAGATTTCTCGAACGAGAAAGTACACTCTTTTAGGTGTGGGATGATAGATATCAAGGCGCCTACGCTGGTTCTGCCAAGGCATATGTATGACATCTTATGCAGTACAGTGTATATAAAAAACTAGTGTTTCTTTCCTGAATTATTGAGGAAAGAAACGCTAGTTTTTGTTATATTATGTTTACTAATTTCAAAAAACTTTTCAAAGTAGTGAGAATTTAGAAATAGCGAGATCACGCTACAAAATCGAAGCGAAAAATTGAAACAAAACAGGGTATGATGTAGCATTATATGTAGCAATTTGGTATGCAGAAACAAAGAGTAGACCGCTAAAAGGTTAGTCAAGTATTGTCTTTTTATCTACAGGAGTTTTCATACAAAAATATATAACTATAGGGCGCCAGGAACCCAGTATATGAGACTAACATGTTGAAATGGAATTTGTTAGGTGTGACTCTCGTTTAAACGATTAATGTGTGGCGTGATTTCCTTTTTCAAAAAAAACACTTGATGATGGCATTTCTTTTTGGGGTTAGTAAAAAATAGTTCTTAGTCTTTATTTTTTTATCGTTCTATTGTTCGATTGTTTTATTTGGAACTGAAAAACTATATGAGTTAGTAAATTGGTTGTGAATTACCAATTCATATTCAAGATTATTTTCTTCTGCTCTTTCCACTAATAAATTTATCTGAGAAGAATTTAAATAACTTTGAGAAAACGTTAAAAATAAGGCAAGAACACTAATCAATAACAGGATTAAAATTATTACTTGTCCTCCATCTGGTATAGATATTTTGGAAAGCATAGTGATTCCTCCTTTTATATAAACTCAAATTATCTATTCTTATATTATACTATATAGGAATTAAATGGAATTAGTTTATTTTATTTAATTCTTAGCACCTTCTTTTAAAAAACAGAAGAAATAAGAGAGAATTTATGAAAAGCAAAAAAATTAGTTTTATCTACAACTCTTTATAGCTTTTTCGTTAAAGATAACATCGAGTATTGTGAAAATAGCAATTTTGGATAGTGGAATTAATGAAAAGAATTTAATTCATACAAATTACGCGTTTATCTTGAATTTCTAGTGAAAGTGAATTTTATTTAGTGATACATTCGTATTTAGTAATTCGATTTAATTTATGTGTAAGTACTTTCATTTTAAAAAATTAAGGTGATTTTTTATATTTATAGAACTATATTGTTATCACTGTTATTTTAAACAGGAGAATGATTGTAGTGGAAGGCGGCGACTCCAGCGGGAAAAGCGCGTCCAGTGAGACCCCGCAGGAAACGAATTGGGCAAAAGCAATTTTGCCCAATTCGTTTGCGACGAAGCTAGCGAAGCGATGCAGGAGCACCGGTTTTTCAAGCGACGAGGAGGCTCACG
>NZ_ALJG01000249.1 GCF_000286315.1 Paenisporosarcina sp. TG20
CCCGCAGGAAAGATGCTGGCCAAAAGCCAGTATCTTTGCGACGAGTAACCGCAGGAGCACAATGGAACGAAGGCTAAGAACGCCACGTCGTGTGGCAAAGCCTTCGTGACCAACATCCTGTTGGCCCGAGGAGACTGAAGCTATGCCCGCGAAAAGCGTCCACCGTATCGGAAATAAACGGGTTTCTATGGTACCCTTTTTTAAAGGACGGGGCGCCTTACCCGGTTTTTCTTAACTTTTTTCGACCGGGTACTTTGTAATCCAATCACTGTAACTACCTACATATAACTTAACTCTTGGGTAACCAGCTTCTTTTAACATCGCATATAATGGTGCTGCTGTTACACCACTACCACAATAAACGGTAATTTCTTCATCTTTACTAACTACTGCTTCTAAAGCTGGTAAAATGTCCAATACGCCTTGATACTGTCCATCTTGCTTTAACAATTCCCAGTCCAAATTTCTCGCAGTCGGTATATGACCAGCAACGGAATCAATCGATTCGTTAATGCCAGCATATCTCTCTGCTGAACGAGCATCTAATAGAACACCCTCTTCACTTGTAGAAACATCTTTTACTTGTTGACGAGTTGAAACAATATCTTCATTCCACTCAAGTGTTAGAGATGTCTTTTCATAGCTGGGTGTATCAGTTGATACCTCCCACCCCATGTCAACTAATGCATCATATCCCTCACGAACCAAAGTAACATGTGGAAATCCAGCATAACTTAATAACCAATAAGCACGAGGGGCAAATGGCATACCGCCTTGATCATAAATAGCACTATGATCTTCATAATTTAACCCATGAGTTTCAAATAGGTTTTTAATGGTTTCTTTCTCAGGAAGCGGATGACGTCCATTTGTTTTATTCATATCAGATAGATCTGTTGCAAGATCCAAATAAATAGAGCCTGAAATGTGTCCCTGGTTGTACATTGCTCTTCCAGCGTCTACATCTTGCAGTGAAAAACGAGTATCTATCCATCGTATAGATGAATCTTTTAACTCACTTGCTGATTTCCATACATCTCCCATTACGTCACTCCCCCTATAGATAGTTTTGCGTATACAGTTTTCCACTCTTCCAAGTGGGAACTTTCCTTCATGGCGATTCGTTCAGAATTAATTTGAAGTAGAGACTCGTGTAGTAAATGTTGTCTTAATCCTTCTGATTCTAAATCAACAACATACGAAACCCATTCACGCAAGCGAGTATTTTGCTCTGACAAGTAGTTTTGCGCTTCTGGTCTAGTTGCTGCTTGCAAAGCATCTCGAAGTTTTTCTTTATCATTTTTTTCAAAGAATGATTTATTATTTTTATAATAGGATTTTACATGTGTGTAAGGTGCTATATCAGAAAATGGCCCTTCAAAGTCAAGCAACTTCGCATCTTCCATTTCATACGGTACAAAAGAAAAACTATTATTTGCCTCTTTTAATTCCAGCATATCGTCTTTTTGACGCTGTTGCAAAGCATGCTTTATCCACTGATTTAAACGGAAATTCGTTACTCGCATTTCTTGTTCGAAATCGAAACTTAACATGCCAAGTGTTTCTTTCAAGGCAAAAATAAGGGCGTCAGTAGCATTACTATTGGCAAATAAGGATGGATTATATGATTCTTTATAAAACTCTGGATATCTATAATACACTCGTTGTAAAACATAATATAAAAGCTCGTCTAATTCTTGGTAAGCATTTTTTTCAATAACACCTGCTGCTGAACTTGAAAACCGTTGACGAATAGTTTGTTCCAACTGACTTAGTTCTTGTAAGCGATCTTCTTTTCGTAGTAAGTTTGTTTCCGTTTGGTTAATTAAAGAATCTAAACGTTTCACAGTCTTGTCCGTTTCTTCAGCTAAAGATATAATTGCCATTGCCTTTAAATCTTCAGATAAAAAGTGTTCAAACGCTTCTTCAAAAACATCTAGACCAGAATTCAAGTTAATCGATTCTTCTTTTTCTTGTAAGGCTTGTAAACTAGAAACGCCATAAACGCGTGGAAAACGAATACCAAAATGTTGTAATTCAGTCATTACATAATTCTTTACATCTTCAGCTTCTTGTTGGTTATCAGCTAAGTCAATCGCATTTACAATAAAAAACATCTTATCTAATTCAAAAGAGTCTTTTACGCGACCAAGTTGTATTAAAAATTCACGGTCTGCTCGTGCAAAAGCATGATTATAATAAGTAATAAAAAGAATGGCATCAGCATTCCGAATATAATCAAATGCCACACCCGTATGACGAGCATTAATCGAATCCGCACCAGGCGTATCGACCAGCGTCACGCCCATTCTCGTTATTGGACAATCATAAAAGAAATCAATCGTATCAACAAAACAGCTTTTATTTTCTTGAGCTACAAATTCTTTAAACTCATTGCGATCCACCCGTAGAGTAGAACCTAACTGTTGTTTGAAAATTGAATAGCCTTCTTTAAAAGCATAGATAAATGCTTTGTGTACTTGTAAACCATCGCTTTGCAAAGGGAAATCTTCTATTTTTGAAGATTTTATAAATGCCTCTTCTAAAGAAGCTACAGATAGGCCAATGGCTTGGAATGACGATGCAACATCTGCAAAGAGTTGATCATGCGTTTTCAATTGAACCTCGGCAGTCTCATGTTGTTGATGTTCGGTTACGGGCTTAATACGGTTAATCGCTGCAGTAGTTGGGTTTGGTGAAACTGGTAATACATTTGCACCAAGTAATGCATTTGAAAATGATGATTTCCCTGCACTAAATGCCCCAAATAATGCAATTGTAAAATCTTGCTTTTCCAACCGCTGTGATTTTGTTTGCAAATAACGAGAAACCTCTGAAAAGCCTTGAATATGTTCAATTTGTTCTGCTATATATCTCGCACGTAAAAGGGTTTTGCTTAACTCCACGACTTCTGTTTGTTGAACTTCCTCTTTTTCTTCCACTGTACTATCTACATGCTCATTCTTATGAATCATAGATGGATTAAATGGAATCATTAGCTGCTCTGCTAAAAGATGATCAGATTCCCACTTTTTCACTAATTCAAAAGAATCTTTCTGCAAGTCATTTGGTGGGTTTGACCATTTTCGGGTGAAATCTTCAAGTTGTTTGTATAATTGTTCAAGTGTATCTATCGCTAAAACCTTCTCTTGATAGGCAATCGATTTAGAGTCAGCTAAACCAGATTCATCTTCGGGTAAATCTTCGATAGCTTGTGCTTGTTGTTTTTTCCATTCTTCTGTTTGTTGAATAAACCATTTTTTAGTAGCATCTGCAACACGATTTGCAAAATTTAATACTGCATCAGCAGTAACAAGAGACCCTTTAAGAATTTGATTATCAATTAATTGTAAGGAAGGATGAAATTCTATTTGGTCAATGGTCAATGAGTGTTCATCAGTCAATAGTCCAACATTTTTTAGCGACTGTTTCATTAATGAGCGCATGTGACCAGCAATTTGTGACTGAATAACAACATGATATTCTTGTTCAACTATCACTCCGCGATTATTTCTCTCTACTTCTGTTTTCTTCACACTAAAGAATAAACCAACCTTAAAATCTGCTTGTTTTGTTTCTAAATATAATTTTAACTTTTCTCGTAATTCATACGGCATAATATTCGCGTTATCCAGTAGAATTTTACGATCGTGTTCAAATGTTTCTATCCAAGCTTTAGACGTTAGCAATGAAGACTGCTTTTGAAAAACTTCAGCTGTTTTACGTACTTCTTCTTTTGCTGCCCACTCTTCTTTAGATAACACATTTGAGAATGTTTGCCTACACTCTTCTATTTCATCCAATAAATATTGAGTGTGTTCATCGTGTAATTTTTTTAAAGTGTTTACAGACGATTCTACTAACTGTTGTTGCCAATTCTTCATGCTGTACACAACGATTTTTTGAACATCCTCAAAATCGTTATAAACGTGATTGGTATCTTTTAAAGAGGTAAAAAAGATCCCTTTGGGAATAACACCCCATGCTTTAAATGAAGAATAGACCGAGTCTTTAAAATTCTCAAATGTTAGTTCGTTTTCTCGATGTTTATCAATTTGGTTAACGATTAAATAAACATTTTCATTGTATTTCATTAGTTGTTTTGTGAAGTCAAAGTTTAACTCAGATTGCACATGGTTGTAATCCATCATATAAAAGACAATATCTGCTAAGTGAAGGGAAGATTCTGTAGACATTCGGTGAGCATCATCAGTAGAATCTACACCCGGGGTATCCATTACTGTAATACCTTCTGGTAATACCGAAGATTCATGTCCTATCTCAATTTGAGAAACAGCTTCTCCGTCTTTACAAAATTCTTTTACCATTTCAAAATCAAAATCCCCAGTAAATTTAACTGGTTGTTGATTTTGCATGTATACAACAGCAAAATCTTCTGAAGACTTATGTATTTTAACAATATTTGCACTTGTTGGAATGGGACTTGACGGGAGTAACTGTTCACCAGTTAAGGCATTAATCATCGTGGATTTTCCAGCTGAAAAGTGCCCAGCAAATCCAATGGTAAATTCGCGATTCATTAATTTTTGTGAAAATAGTAAGGTTTTGTTTGTACGTTCAACATCATTTGCCTGTTGAAATAATGTATAAGCTTTAGAACTTTCATTTAATAGTTGTTCTATTTTGTCATCGAATGATTGCATAAAATCTTAAACTCCTTTATTCAAACTATACTTATCATATCATGTTTGAAACCATCTCAACATTTAGAATTACTGTATCCTAGGAATTTTAGAAAATTAAATGGTTGCTCTTATCCATAGTTAAGTGGTATGTTTTTATGCGAATACTATTTAAAGGAGGAAGTTTAATGAATATTTTTACAAATAAACAACGAGTTCTATTCATCACTGGTATTATTTCTATATTATTATTAGCTGCATGCAGCAACGAAAATAGCAGTAATGACTCAAGTGATACAGAGAAATCTACTACTGCTTGGGATGAAATTCAGGAAGAGGGCTCACTGACTGTTGCAACGTCGGGCACGCTACTAGCTACTTCTTACCATGATACAACATCCAACGAGCTAACAGGATTTGAAGTAGAAGTTGTACGTGAAGTTGCGAAACGTCTAGACCTTGAAATAGAATTTAAAGAGATGGGCTTCGATGAAATGCTGACAAGTGTTCAAACAGGTCAAGTTGACATTGCCGCAAATGATATCGAAATCACAGAAGATCGCGCAGAAAATTTCATTTTTTCTACACCTTTTAAACATTCATATGGGATTGCAGTCGTTCGCAAGGATGATTTATCTGGGATCAAAACATTAGAAGATGTGAAAGGTAAAAAAGCTGCAGGTGCTTCTACCTCTATCTATATGCAAATCGCACGTGAACATGGTGCGGAAGAAGTTACCTATGATAATGCTTCAAACGAAATATATTTGCGTGATGTATCTATCGGACGTACGGATGTCATTTTAAATGACTTCTATCTTTCATCATTAGGAGTTAATGCATTTCCTGACTTAAATATTACGATTCACCCTGATATTAAATACAGTCCATCTAAGGTTGGGTTTGTAATGAATACAGAAAATAAAGAGCTTGAGGAAAACGTGAATCGTGTCATCGAAGAAATGCTAGAAGATGGAACGATTACTAAACTATCTACTCAATTCTTTAATGCTGACGTTTCTTACGAAGCTGATATTGAGTAAAAGAACTTGGGTGAATTGAAATGAATGAAATTGAATGGGGACTACTATTTGATCCGAAACTAGCTCTTGATTCTCTTCCTTATGTTCTTAGTGGCATTGGTTATACACTCTTAATTGCTCTTCTTAGTATGGTAATAGGGTTAATCATCGGTTTTTTCCTTGCTCTTGCACGGACATCAAGTTTTGCTCTTTTACAATGGCCAGCCAGGTTGTATATCTCATTTATGCGTGGCGTTCCTATTCTAGTCATTCTCTTTTTGTTATATTTCGGATTTCCAGTTATCGGAATTGAGTTTTCAGCAACTCAAGCTGCTTTAATTGGTTTTAGTTTGAACAGTGCTGCTTATATGGCTGAAATTCTGCGTGCTTCCTTGTCTTCTGTGGATTTGGGTCAATGGGAATCTTCAAAATCACTTGGACTTACGTATTGGCAATCAATGAAAAGAATCATTTTACCTCAATCAGTGAGGATTGCTATCCCACCACTTTCAAATGTGTTAATGGATTTAATTAAGGCTTCATCCCTTGCCGCCATGATAACAGTGCCAGAAATGTTTCAAAAAGCACGAACTGTAGGAGCCCGCGAATTTGATTTGTTAACGCTTTTAATTTTAGTTGCACTGATTTATTGGGCGGTATGTTCTATAATGACTGTTCTACAAAACTACTTAGAAAAGCGTTTTGCAAGATTTCTTTGAGATTGTTTTCTAGTAGTCTTCCTGCTAACGATGGGGCTGTATTTAGAAGTTATTTATAATGACTTCTAAGGACAGCCCTCTTTTCATATAAAAATGACGCTGTCGATTTCCGTTACAAGCGGACGCTTTCCGCGGGCGGTCAGTGAGTCTCCTCAGGCCAACAGGATGTTGGTCACGAAGGCTTTGCCTAGCGTTGTGGCGTTCTTAGCCTTCGTACCATTTTGCTCCTGCGGGGTCTCACCGAACACGCTTTTTCCTCTGGAGTCGCGCCTGTAACGAAAATCTATTACAACGGAAATTACTCACCTACTTTTAAGTAAAGACATAAAAACAGGTGAAGAAAAACGAGTCGTTTTCCTTCACCTGTTTTATTTTAGGGACTAATTAGACTGCCCCTGTTTTGCAGGAACTTATTAGACAGTCCCTTTCTTCTTGTGTTTCTATTGTATTTTACGTCCCATAATGCCCCGGAAAACTGGACAAGATACAGTATGACTACAACAGAATTTCAAATCATTAGTATTACCTTAGAAATACTATAAGACTTTACTCAAAAATGCTTTTGTTCTTTCGTGTTGAGGATTATCAAATATTTGCTCAGGAGTTCCTTCTTCAACGAGTAGTCCTTGATCCATGAACAATACTCGGTCGCCCATTTCTTTAGCAAATCCCATTTCGTGAGTTACGACAACCATGGTCATGCCTTCATAGGCAAGTTGTTTCATAACATCCAACACTTCGTTCACCATCTCTGGATCAAGTGCAGAAGTAGGCTCATCGAACAGCATTATTCTAGGCTGCATTGCTAATGCCCGTGCTATTGCTACACGCTGCATTTGTCCACCAGATAATTGTTCAGGATAAACATTTGCTTTGTCAGCAAGTCCTACTTTTTTAAGTAATTCATGAGCTAATTTCTTAGCATCCGCAGGTTTCATTTTTTTGATTTTAATTGGTGCAATTGTAATGTTTTCTAACACACGCATATGTGGAAAGAGATTAAACTGTTGGAAGACCATTCCTACTTCAGTTCGTATAGCATTAATGTCCGTTTGCGGATCATTCACTTTTACACCGTCGATAAAAACGTCTCCTGCTGTAACCTCTTCTAACATATTGATACACCTTAAAAATGTACTTTTGCCAGAACCACTTGGACCTATTACACAAATAATTTCTTTTTCTTTTACTTCATAATCAATGCCTTTTAATACTTCTAATTCACCAAACGATTTATGCAATCCTTGAATTTTTATCATGTGTACACCTTCCTAACCGCTAACGCCGAATTGAGAACATACCTTTTTTCTTTTTAGGAACAAAACTATTACTAAAGCGATTTTCTACATACGTAATAATTTTCCCGAAGATATACGTTAAGAATAAGTACAGAATCGCAATCGTAATATATGGTTCCCAAAAGCGTGCATAGGCACCGGCAACTACTTTTCCTGCATATAATAAATCGTTTGCTGCTATAACTGTCACTAAAGATGAATCTTTTAGCAGTGCAATTAATTCGTTGCCAAGTGGTGGAATCATTCGACGCAAGGCTTGAGGCAAAATAATATATCTCATCGACATATTATTAGTCATCCCAAGTGATCTTGCTGCCTCCATTTGCCCTTTTTCAATAGACTGGATACCAGCTCTAATTATTTCTGCGTTATAGGCAGCACTATTTAAAATAAGTGCAATAGAACCTGATACAAAATAACCTAAAGAGTGACCAAATATAGCTGGTATGATGGCTAAATGTATAAGTAAAATTTGAACAAGTAAAGGAGTTCCTCGGAAGAAATCAACAAATAATTTACAAGGGTAATAAATTAATTTTTTCTTTGAAAGCTTACCCATGCCGACGAATAATCCTAACACTATACCCCCTAGATATCCAACAAATGTAAGAGCTAGGGTAACCCATAAACCTCTAATAAACAGTTCTCTATAATTCCAAATCATGTCAAATCTTATTTCGGGGAAATCCATGTCAAACACTCCCAATAAACCAGATGTTTATCAAATCAAATAACGAATTGTTATTCTACATCAATTCCGGTAATTTCTTTTAATTTCCCATTTGCTTTGAGTTTTGCAATTCCTTCGTTTAATAACTCAAGTAGTTCAGTATTACCTTTTTTAACCATTAGGCCGTAAAACTCTTTTTCAAACGCTGGGTCATCGACTGTTTTTAATTTCACATTTGGGTTGTTTTTCTGATACTCAATAATAACAACATTGTCACCTATTGCAGCATCAGCATTCCCATTAATCATTTCTCCTATTGCAAATGGAAGCGTTTCAGCTGCTACAATATCGGCACTTGTATCACCTAATAGACCTCTAGTTACAATATGCCCTGTAGTATTAATTTGGACAGCCACTTTTTTGTCTTTTAAGTCATCAAACTTCGTTACTGTAGAGTCTTCTGGAACAAGAATCAATTGATTTGCTGCGAAGTAAGGATCTGTAAAACCATATGATTCTTTTCTTTCATCTGTAATTGTAATGGATGAAACGGCAAAATCAACTTCGTCATTATCGACTGCTGCGAATAAAGGATCCCAACCATAATTTTTGAATTCTACTGTGATATCCATTTCCTCTGCAATTGCTTTTACTATTTCGATATCAAGACCAACAATATTTCCATCTTTATCCATGTACTCCATTGGTGCATAAGTAGCATCTGTTGCTACCGTATATATTTTGTTACCATTCTCGTCCGTCGCAGAATCAGCTCCACAACCAATTAAAGCAAAACTGACACCAAATAAAATAATTGCAAATAACAATAATTTTTTTACACTTTTCAATGGTAAGCCCCCTATTTTTAATTTTTAATTATCTGTATATTTTTGATAATTATCATTATTATATAGGAATTAATGTTCCTATACAATAGAAGTATATGGGTTTTGTGTTATTAAACAGATTCATTACAACCAAAATTAAAATGCCGATTTCTACATATTTCTGTAGAAATCGGCATTTACTGAATACCTTTTATTTTTCAAAGACTTGATGAATGATATCGTATGGTTTGCTGTTATTGAGGTTTTTATAGATTAAACTTGCCGGTTTTTCTTGCAATGTTTCAGCAAAAGCAATTGCCAATTCAGTTTCACCAACTACGTGAACCTCTCTCCAACCACGCTTTTTCTTTAATTTTTCTAATGTTATTCCCATACCTTTATAAAACCTTAACAAGTTTTCTCTAAGACGTGGCTCTATAAAGTCTACTTTACTACTCCCAATTGCATGTTTACCATCCGGCTCCATGTGGTTGTATTCACCCCAAACTTCAAGGTTTGGATCGAATCTGTAGGTCAATTCATCTTTAACCATTCCCATGGCCGTATCCAATATGCGTACCTCCCCGAAGCTTGGCAAGACAATTGCTGCTTCCGGATAAGCTTTATACATGTATTCTAACTCTTCAGTGATCGGATGATCTTCCCAATGGAAACTTGGTTTTACTGGTACTTGTACATAGTTCACAGACCATAGTGGAGGGTTTTCTGATGCGAAAATGACAACCCCTTTTCGTAATTTATCCTTATTTTCTTCAATTTCTTGCATTACTTTTTTCTTAACCACTTTAAATAATTTTAATTCATTTTCTTTTTCGGGAGCTGATAAGAACTTGTCCAAATCTTTAAATCCATTTTTCAAGTGAATTTCCCATGCACCATTCAACTGATCGGGATCACCAGGATTAGTATTTAAATAAACACTCAATACCCCTCGTTCGCCACTGTGATAGTCTTTCAAGGATTTAAGTTCATTACTAAATGTCATAATTCTTCAACCTCCTCATAAGTCTTTACGTTAAAAGCATACCCGTGATAGTTAAGTTTAAACGAATTTTAATGTTAAAGATAAGTGCATAGTACCATCTAGTAAATACAGGCTCTTGAAGTATGAAAGACGAATATGTAGTCTTTCAGATCCCATTGAGATAAAAATTATCCTTTCTCTTCTTCCTTAAAAATGACGAGTGAAGTGATGGTTTATCACTTCACTCCTCCCTTTCCACTCTTGGTTATGAGGTTGTAGGTTCCTACCCATTAGTAAGGACTTCTGGTGTATGTTTTTACAAAGAAAAAGATACTACAGCTAGACTATTTTCAATTGTTAAACTTGGTTTTTTGTCTTATTTACTTCTTCCATCAAGAAACTAACAAAAGCATCGTCTCTTACTAGCCAGACTGAAAAATTTCTTTTTAAAAAATTTTCTCCTTCATCAAAAGTTGTAAAAGATTGTTCGATTTTCAATCCATTCTGTTGTAAAATCCAATTATTTTCGCTGACTGAATAAAGAAAAAAAGTATCGCCTGTGCGATTTTTATAAAGTGACCCAAATGTGGAGCGTTTCAAGTTAAAGCGATTTCTTTGTGCATCTTCACGAATTGGGTCCATATGAAACGTATCCACCACAAACTGCTTATATGCTTCATCAGTTAGTAAACAACCTGATGCTTTTTCATGTCCGCCACCACCATAATGACCAGCCACTTCAGATACATCAACATGGTCGTGAATTGTTCGAAATCCTAATCGCTTACCACCTATGTTTAAAATAGCAATATAATCAAGATGCGGATAATCTTTTCCCAGCTCATTTCCAAGCTCCGAGTGATAGGATTCAGCATAGACGATACCCGCTACATGATTATCTACTTTAGCCTGAACAAGCTCGCGCCTTTTACGGCGAATATAGCGCTCGATCTTATTATCTTCCATATCAAGTATTCTTTTTTCAAACTCATCAAAGAAAAAATGTTCATTAACCTTAAGTCGTTCTATCATTTTCTCTTCAAATTCTTCAATTGATACTAAGAAAAAGAGAGCATTTAAGCGTTGTGCTTGAAAATTATTATTTTTCTCCCATTCCCAAGTATCGTACTGTCTAACTAGCTCTACAAACTCTGAAATGGATTCTGAAGGCTCAATTAATTGATTAACAATTAAATATTCATATAATAATGAAGTCGCTGAAGTTAACTTCCCTTCTTCATCAACAACAACTACATGACCCCAATCGTAATTGTTAAAATGCAAAGCTGTTTTATGATGATCAATTAACTGCACCTTTCCATCAGCTTGATAAAACGATTCAAGTTTTTTTTCATTTGCTTCATTTACCGATAAATCTGTTATCAAAAGAAATATATCCTTTTTTTCATTCTCTAAAAACCATTCAACTTCACGATTAAGACCTGCTATGGAATTGTATCTCACCTTAACTTGATTACCAAAAGCGAGTTTCGCTAAAATTCCACAACCAACTCCATCTAAATCACTATGAGAGAGTAGTTTGTACATGTTCTTCACCTCTTAAGATATTATGATTTCTTCAACTTATTAAAATATAATGTGCATTAATTTCCTTCGCATATAGTGTGTAGTTTTACATATTTGATTCATGTTTATTAAACAAATTAACGGTGAGATGTAGTTTTAAGGAAGTATAAATGACATGAGTATCAGTTGAAAACGGCGGGTATATATCCGACGCGAAGAGTGCAGGTATTTTTGATATGGTTACTGGTAGGATAGTGCCTAATTTTAATGAATCTGGCTGCCGAAGATACAGTATCAGATGCTAACCATGCTATTCGTCAAAAAATGATAAAATCAGACACTTATAGGTTATTCTCTACTGACATTCGTTACATAAACATCCCTGCAATTGCAGCACTTAATAGTGAAGCTAACATCCCAGCGATTACTGCACGGATACCCAGCCTTGCAATATCCGGACGACGATTCGGAGCAAGTGCACCCAATCCTCCTAGTAGAATCGCCAATGAACTTAAGTTGGCAAATCCACATAGGGCAAAACTGACAACTAGAACCGTTTTAGATGATAGTTGAGGAATTTCTGGAGCAAATGCTGCATAAGCAACAAACTCGTTTAGAACAAGCTTTTGACCAATGAAGCTACCTGCTGTAACTGCTTCAGACCATGGCACTCCAATTGCAAATGCGATTGGTGCGAATAAAATGCCTAAAATCCCTTGAATAGTTAAAGATTCAAAACCAAACATTCCGCCAATTCCGCCTAAAATTCCATTTAGCATTGCAATTAATGCAATAAAAGCTAATAACATTGCACCAACGTTCAATGCAAGTTTTAAACCATCGGCAGCACCGCGGGCAGCGGCGTCAATGACATTTACAGATTCATCGTCTTTCTCTAACACAAATTCAGTTATTTCTGATTGCTCTGTTTCCGGAATGATGATTTTCGCCATCACTAATCCTGCTGGAGCAGCCATAAAGCTTGCTGCAAGAAGATATTCTAGCGGTACACCAAGGAGAGCGTAACCTGCTAGTACAGATCCCGCAACTGAAGCAAGTCCCCCAGTCATCACTGCAAAAAGTTCGGACTTCGTCATGTTTGCCAAGAACGGGCGTATTACAAGTGGAGCTTCAGTTTGGCCGACAAAGATGTAGCTGCAGAAATGGATTCCGCTTGGCTTGTCCCGAGTAACTTAGACAACGCTCCGCCAATAATTTTAATAAACCATTGCATAATTCTGAGATAATACAATACGGAGATTAACGAAGAAAAGAAAATAATAATGGTCAATACTTGAAATGCAAATACAAAACCAAAATTTTCTATATCTGCAGCAGGTCCAAAGACGAAAGCGATTCCTTCCCCTGCATAATTAATAACATTTTGAACTAATTCCGAGAATTTTTTTAACGAAACTCGGCCAGTTTCCCATTTCAATACGATAAAAGCAAATGTTAATTGAATAGCTAATCCGCCAATAATTGTTCTGTAATTAATTGTCTTTTTTCCATTAGAAAAAAGAAATGCAATTCCTAACACAACAAAAATACCAAAAATACCCCATAGTAAATTCAAACATTTCACCTCTAAACAATTTTTGATTATTTACTTGATAACTGAGTCAATTTCATAATAAAAAATCTAGTATAAAATCCGAACAAAGTTGATTTTAGCTTCATGCGGACGCTTTCCGTGGGGCATGGCTTCGGGCCAACAGGATGTT
>NZ_ALJG01000250.1 GCF_000286315.1 Paenisporosarcina sp. TG20
ACATTTTTTACATGTTTGGCATTAGCAAGTACTAAGTGAAAATCACTTTCAAGGATGTTCCATACCGGTTTCCAATAGATTCCTGTACTTTCCATTACAACATCCGTTACTTCATGAGAGTTCAACCAATCTTGTAATTTTAATAATCCAAATGTGGTCGTGGAAAAAGATTCAATCGTTTTTTTCGGTTTTTTTCCAAGGGACCAAATAAAATACAGGCTACCACTGTTTCTTGATGTACATCCAACCCAGCACACTTTTCAATCATCGCTTCCATAGGACAACCACCTCACTGATAATTTAACAATACAAATGACAGTAGCTAAAGTTGCAAATTTTTGTATACGTGCTCTCAGCACAGTAAATGGTACTTCTTTACTGTCACAACCAGTTTCTTATGCAGGGTCTACTCTTTCCAGTATCCACCATAGTATGTCCAGTCTGGTCGTATTGTCATTATATGTATTACCAAAAACCAATAAGTCCTATTCTCTTTTTTGATTGAAGATCACTTTTCATGGTAGATGGTGGCTTACGTGAAACGTAAGCCATGGTGGTTTCTTATATTGTAAGAGAAACCGGGCAAAGTGACGCCCGTTCCTTTTAAGCAATTATTAATGATTTGAGTGTTAGTAGAAAATGATTTTCCAACCTGTATCGACTTCAGTTTCCGGGTCGCGGTTCTCCGGCAAATCCACTGCATCATAACCTATTGATTAAATGCGGAGTGAAGTGACCAAAGTCACTTCATTCCGCTGGTTTTCGTCCAGACAATCTTATGGCGGGTTTGCGTCCGACGCGACCTTTCAACCAAAGGGCATATCGGATTTTTCATTTGGGTTGATGAGAAAATAGACACTGATTTTATAGAGAGTGGCGGCCGAATATACAATTTCGACCTTTTTCTTCATTTTTTAAGGTTAAGTAGTTTCTTTAAGCTACCTGTACGTATGAAGGGGTTATCGCCATACTGTCAAATGCATGTATAAAAAATAATGTTCTTCAAGTTAAGGATTCACATTTTGGAAACCATTTACATAAATCGGATTAGTGAGAGTGTCACCAAAGAGTATACGTTTTAAAATGTTAATCTCCAATTACTAAAAACACCATAAACACTGGGAACTTGGCACACAGTTTTATATGGGGAGCGAAGTTATCACTTCACTCCCCTCATTCTGACAAGCAATCCTGCTGCGGGTTTGGATAACGTCTCTCACCTGCAACCTTCACGTACGTCATAGTTGATTGCCCCTCCTCTCCAATCCGTTGTATCCTATATCCCGTTCTTTACTCCTTTTATCCTCTGTGGTCTAATACTAGTTTTGCACTACATAGATGCTTAACATGCTGTTTAGTTAAACACGTTATACAATAAATAGTTTAAAGTTAAAAGCATTTCTTTTTATTGAGAAATGTTTTTATATTCTTGTCAAAATTTAAATACATATTTCTATAACGATAACCATATAATTAAAAACGATATTATTTTATCGCAAAACGATAATAAATGTGTTACTATCTAATTAACTAAAATAGTGAGGTGCTTTTTATGAAACGAGGTACAACAATCTTTTTAAAAATAGCTGTTTATCTTATTGGGACTCCAGTTCTTGCTGTGTGTATATATGGGTTGTCTAGATTTGACCCGAATTCTCCATACTGGCAACTGCCTGAACTGGCTAATTTGCAATATCCATTATTAATTGGAATGTATGCAGCCATGATTCCGTTTTTCTTTACTTTGTATCAGACTTTAAAACTATTAAGCTATATTGACAACAATGAAGCATTCTCGGAATTAGCTGTAAAGGCTTTAAAGAATATAAAATACTGTGCAATCACAATCAGTATTTTATATGTTTTAGAGATGCCATTCTTATATCTTCTTACAAAGGTAGACGACACACCAGGCATATTAATCGGGATGGTCATAATTTTTGCTTCAATGATTATCGCAGTCTTCGCTGCTGTTCTACAAAAACTTTTAAAAAATGCAATTGATATAAAAACAGAAAATGATCTAACGGTCTGAGGTGAATAATATGGCAATTATAATCAATATCGATGTCATGCTGGCTAAAAGGAAAATGAGCGTAACAGAGCTTTCGGAGAGGGTTGGAATCACGATGGCTAATCTTTCTATATTGAAAAATGGAAAGGCAAAAGCAATTCGATTATCAACTTTAGCGGCGATTTGTAAGGCTTTAGAATGTCAGCCTGGGGATGTTTTAGAATATAGAAATGGCGAAGACAAACAAGGATGATAAGTAACATTATTGTTCCTCTGTTCTTCAACAATCTAGCCTTTTATATGAGAAGTGAGCATTATTCTTTATTAGAGAATAGCTACCCGGTAGATGAAGAAGTTTTAGATAAACATAGTAAGGGGTGGTAGGTAGATGGTTACAGTAATTAAGAAGAATGAATGGCTTTTTTTGCTCAGTTGTCTTGGTCTTGGCATACTTGCTGAAATCAGCTTTTTTCATGCCAAAATAGGTGTCTCGTATCTGGTGTTTCTCATAGGTTTCTATCTAGTGGTATTGGTGCGGTTTAGACAGGGGTTCAACCACCGGAGGATTGGTTTTTTAGTAATGGGATGTATTTGGCTCCTAGCAGCAAGTTATTTATGGTATGATAATGAACTTTTCTACCTACTGAACATCGTGGTTATCCCGTTTCTTGTGCTGTTCCATATGGTCCTGATTACAAGCCCTGGCAACCTGAAATGGAGCAAGCCCGCATTTGTGGGACGAATGTCTGCTAAAGTCGGGCAGGGTGTGGCCTACAGCTGTCAATTCAGTGGTAGCGTATTTAAAATGGTGTTCAGAAATATGGATGAATCCACTTCGCAGACAGTGAAACGAGTGCTGATTGGCCTTCTTATCGGCCTCCCGCTCCTTGGGATAATTACAGGTCTTTTAATGTCGGCGGATGCCGTCTTTGAGAAGATGGTACTTAGGTTGCCACAGTTTATTTTTGAGCTTAACTTGGAAATGCTATTTCGCACAGTGGCTGTTCTAGTATTTACGGCTCTGTTTTTTGGGATTCTGCAGATGTTGCTGATTAATAGACGGACATCCATTCTCGAAAAGAATGATAAGGAGAATGGTACGATCAGCTGGAATGGGGTAACTGCATTAACAATCCTGATTCTGCTTAATGCGGTGTTTACTCTTTTTACAGCTATCCAATTCACCTACTTTTTCAGCGATGGGCTCCAGGAAGGTTATACTTACGCAGAGTATGCGAGGCGCGGATTCTTTGAACTGATAATCGTCACGCTGATCAACTGGACGATACTAATCTGCTGTCTGAAGCTTGTGCGCGAACAGGGGCCAAAAATGAATTTGGTGCTTAAGCTGATGTATTCTCTGTTGATTATTGTCAGCGGAGTGATGCTTGTGTCCGCCTATCAGCGGCTAAGTATGTATGAAGCTGCATACGGATTTACCATGGAACGGGTTTTGGCTCATGCATTCATGATTTTCCTAATGGTGATTTTTGCCTACACACTTATTCGTGTCTGGCTTGAACGACTTGTGCTATTGGAATTCTATCTGATTGCAGGGCTGGTGTTCTATACAGCACTGAATGTTATGCATATTGAACAGATAATCGTGGATGAGAATCTTGAGCGTTACGAGCGAACCGACAAGATCGATATTCATTACCTCAACGCTCTTTCCTACACGGGTGTTGAGGGGTTAATGGAACTGTACAAAATGAACCCGGATTATCCGGAGCTTGAAAATATGCTGTATTACCGCCAAAAAATGATGAGCGATGAACCACTGGATGACTGGCAATCTTTTAATTTTACTAAGCAAGAAGTCCGCGAGCGATTACTCGGTCTGGAACTATACAACTAAAATTATTTGTCCGTTAAATTAAGTGCTGAAACGATCAATAAAGTAAGTTTTAATCATTTAATAAGGTTTGTTATATAGGCATTTTTAAAGAGCCCAATTCATATGCGAATTCGGGCTCTTTTGTTTGTATAATTTTAGTTTATGGCACCACTCAACTGAACGGGCTAGGTACTTGGCTACCAAGTCCCAATCCACCATCCGATACATACGAATACAAAGCCTCCAATAGTTGTCAACAAAGCATAGGTAATGGCAATTCTTTGCTCCCCTTTAAACCAACTTTCTGCGACTTGTACAGCGTACGTGGAAAAAGTTGTGAATGCACCTAAGAATCCCACTACCCAAAATATAGACACCCAATTTGTTTCCATAGCTATTTGAAGTGAGAACCCCATTAGAAAAGAACCTAAACAGTTAATTAGTAATATTCCTTTCATGCCCTGAATCCTCAGTGTAATGGCATACCGGAATATAGCACCGACGCAACCGCCAATCGCTACTGCTAAGAGAGTCATTTAGATAGCCCTCCTATCTTAAAGCCAATGGCAGCTGTTAAAAAACATATCAGTGTTATACCAAGTCCATACCCAAAAGCAAACAAAATATTTTGTTGCAATAAGATAAACCACTCTGCAGAAAAAGCTGAAAAGGTGGTAAATGAACCAAGTACTCCTGTCGTCCATAAAACTGATGTTGCTTTGCCTGTAACAACCGAACGTCCCGTCAACCAACCTAAAACAAAGCTACCTAGTCCATTCACCACCCATAGAAAAACCAAGTCAGGTGATGTTACCATTACGCAATAACGTAATAATGCTCCTACCATTCCACCGATGCCGACCAATATAAAACTCTTCATTCCTTCAACACACCCTAACAAAACCTCTTATGGAGTTAATGTTAACGTATGGCCGTCTACAATGTCACCATTAATTATCGTTTCATGATAGTTCCCTTGCCCTTGCGCACAGTCATTTACTTGATTATGAAACCACTCCGATTTCATATGCCCACTTTGGCCAGGTCCTACGATATGATGTGCACTGGAGAGGTACTCACCAGATTGATGGCGTAATCAATCCTAAATGTTGGTCATTAGCAAGTAATGGCATACTGAATTCTGTCATATCAATGGGGCCTATGTATATTTTTAATAGACTTAAGTAACATCTTCCTTGTTTGTTAACCTCATTTTTATATATCCGGACATTAAAAGTATTTCTAGTATTCCCGATAAAATTACCTCTCTATATTTATAATATTAAATATTGTAATTTATGCGTCAAGTCTAAGTTTCGACATGAAAAAGCGAGAGACATTATGTCTCTCGCTCAAGCTGGCTGTTCTTCTTTGATAAATGTTTTTTCAATCCATTTTTTTGATTTCCAACGCCGTAACATTATTATTCCTCTAAGCCACTCATCTGCTATAAAGGAGATCCAAATACCAATTAATCCAAAGCCATAGTGAATACCTAAGATGTAAGAAATTGTGACGCTCACTCCCCACATTGAAATGATCCCGATATAGACTGGGAACCTGACGTCACCAGCGGCGCGCAACGAACTAATCACTACAAGGTTAAAGGAGCGTCCAGGTTCAAGTATAATTGTTAAAATAATAAGTATACTTCCTAGTTCGATGATTGATTGATTATCTGTAAAAATTCCAAAGAAGGGCTTCGAGAAGATACTTAGAATAATGGCGGAACTCATAGAAATTAAAATTGCTAGTTTTAAGCTTTTTATACATCGATTATAAGCGTCCTCATATTTTTTCGCGCCAATCATATGGCCAATCATAATCTGGGTACCTTGACTAATGGCTATGCTAAATAGGAATATAAACATCATGATATTTTGAGTATAAACCTTCGTCGTAAGAGCCTCAGTACCAATCATTGTAATATAATAAGTAATAACTATTTGAGTCGCATTATACATTAGATGCTCCCCTGCGGAAGGAATCCCGATCTTTAAAAGGTTTTTAGTGTGAATTATAGGTAAGCTGAAAATTGTAGAGAAAGGAAGAGCTCCTTTAATACGTCTAAATAATAAAAGAATTAAAATGATTAGTCCAATGCATCTACTAACAACTGTAGAAATCGCAACTCCTTCTACCCCTAAGACTGGAATACCAAAAGGTCCAAATATAAAAAGATAGTTACCAACTACGTTTAAGATATTCATTCCAATCGTGACATACATAGAATCCCTTGTGAATCCATAGCTACGAATGATGGAGCCGATGGTCATAATAACCGCTTGAATTACAGAGAAACCACCTACAATGATTAGATAAGACTTCGCTTCACTCATTAACTCTAGTGGGACTCCCATTAGAGTTAAAAAATTTGTACCAAAGAAATATAGAATCAGACTTAAAAGGATACCGAATAAAAGATTTCCTACTATAGAAATGACAGCAACTTCACGAGCAGATTTCTCTTCATTTGCACCTAAATGCTGAGAAATTAATACGGAAGTACCGATAGCAACAAACCCAAACATAACGATAATAAGTGATAGAATTTGGCTAGAAATACCAACCGCGGCAACCGAATTATCCGAGTACTGACTGAGCATTAGCGTGTCGGCATTTCCCATTAACATATGAAGTAAGATTTCAATGAAAATTGGCCAAGTCAAAGCGAATAAGGTCATCTTTTTAATATCATGATTGTCTTTGAGTTTTGTCAACAAGATCACCCCAATGTTTCGTTTTGAATACGTTTATTATGTGAAAAAACCGACTTATAGAAAATTCAATTCAAACGTACAATGTTAAAATTAAAATAGAATAACATTCTCTAGTTTAAACGGTATAAGATATAATGAAAAGAGAATATAACGATAGAATTGGTAAAATCACGACTTAAAAGGGGGATAATTATGATTCATATTTCATTCAATTTACCTCCATTTCCAACGTTCATAAAGGGTGGAGAGGCTATATTTGCAAAAGGCAAACGACATATTAGACGGACGTATACTGTGTTTGATTTGTTATACGTTAGAAAAGGAACCTTATTCATTTCTGAAGGAGAAAAGCAGTTTATAGTAAATGAAGGCAAATATCTTATTCTCATTCCGGGTTTAGAGCACAGTGGATACAAAGGATGCGAGGAGGAGACAGAATATTTTTGGTTACATTTCAAGGTACAAGGGAATTTCAAGGGGGTAGCCAAACCCGATTTAGAATGGAAAAATATCTCACTAAAGGAGGAGACTTTTGAAGAGCCGGCCCGATTTGTATTTTATATACCTCAATCTCAATACTTTCATCAAAGGGAAATGATGGAGCAACTTCTAGGGCAGATAATTCAAATGGGTAATGAGCAAACACCGGATTATCAGTTACGGCAGCAAATCAGATTTCAAGAATTCATGTTACAACTTCAGAAACAAGCCATGCAGATTCCCACAGCTACAGAGCAGGTTAGTGAAGTAGCACTAAAGTTTATCCGGGAGAATTATACAAAACAGATCAAAATGGCACAGATAGCTGCACAACTTCACTTTCATCCAGACTATATTACAAGATGTGTTCAAAAAACAATCGGAATCAGTCCTACACAATATTTGTATCAATACCGCATCGCCCGAGCGAGATCATTATTGTCAACAACAAATGATAAAATTTCTTTCGTTTCTAGGGAAGTAGGAATTGAGGATCAAGGCTATTTTTCAAAGCTATTTAAAAAACTAGTGGGGATGTCCCCGTTGGAATATAGAAGAATTGTTCAACGGACAGATCAAGTATCCAACAGATAACTTTTGGAATGACGCAAGAATCATACTGATTCACTACTTTAACTTGATTTTGTACATTGGCTTGGATTATTAAAGGTTTATCATCAGGGTATGTGATAAATAACTCCCGAACTTTGTATTCAGATAAATTTCCCAAAGCCCAGTGGCGAAAGGCTAAACTTGACCATTCCCCCTCGGTCATAGGCCATAAATTTCCCAATGGTTAAGGAATCTATTTCTGTCCAAGGATCAGGTTTATAACCCAATAATTTGAATTCAATAGACAATTCCCCTTGGTCTTTTGCTAGCTCTATATAAGCATTGACTCCTTCGGTGTACCAAGAGAGCACTTGTTTAGCTTCATCTCCGTAACCCTAACATGAATCTTTTGCTGCCTGCCTCAAACTAAATGTACGAAAGAAGTGATTTATCGGGACCGCTGCTTCTCCAATAACTTCTGATAATCGATCACTTGCTTGTCGTCTTGCTAAGTTCATCTGGAACATGCGGTCTTGCGCTTGCACAAAGCCTTGGGCCGATATAAGTCTGCATCACTTTGTGCCTCAATATGTGGCACACCCTGATCATCCGTGTGACATTTACTTGATCTTTAAGTACATTGACTGCAATATCCCCTTCAATTTGTGGGTAGATTTGTATATGTAAATATTTACCATAAACTCAAGAATAAAAGGGACGAGCAAGTTTCGCTCGTTCCTTTCTTACAGGTTATCTTCGGCGGTTTCGCGTCCGACGCACCGCTTTACCCCAAGGCATATCGTATTTTTGATTTGGGTAGACGTGTGAATAGGTACTAATTTTATAGAGAAAAGCGGTCGAAGATACAATTTCGACCTTTTTCTTCATTTTTTTGGTAGGATAGTTTCTTTACGCAACCCATACGTATACAATTCAAAGATTAGTAATTAAAATTAAATTCCTGAACAACAAACATAACGGCTCCTCAGACCAACATCCTGTTGGACCGAGGAGCCTCACGGACCGCTGGTAGAAAGAATCCGCCTGTTTCAGCATCGCTATGCTTGTTTCGAAACATTGTAACGGGAATCACTTGATGTATTTAAAAAAGCTATTTTAATAAGATTAGCACCTAGATTTATTTCATTAATTCATCTGCTAACACTAATTTCACATTAGCTACTTGGTCTTTTGCAGTAAGTATATATAGAATATCTTTCTTTTGAAGTTTTGTTCTACCTGTAGGCATGACTAAATCACCCTTTCGAATGATGGCACTAATTACCGTCTTTTTTGGTAGTCCAATAGTTTGAATAAGTTGTCCCGCAAATGGGGATGATATGCTGGTTACCGATATGATGAAGCGACCGGATTACACTATCTAATGGCTCGTTATTATGATTCGAATATCGGCAGATTTATCACAAAAGACACGTTCCACGGAATTGAGGATGATCCTCAACCTCTAAATTTATATGCATATACAAAGAATAATCCAGTTATGTATATCGATCCAAGTGGACATATATCTATACCTAGATTTGGATCTTTTGAAATTATTGGACTTGGAATAGTAACAATCCTTGCTGGGGCTATAGTTATCAGAGGTGTGGTAATTTCTGGTTCTTCATGGCTTTATCAAAAAGTTAAGGGTTTTTTTGCCAAAAAAACAGCTGTTCCATCGAAGTTAAAAACTGGTGGGGAAGTAAAAACACCAGAGACACATCCTGGAGAGTTTACGAAAAAAAGTGATGGCTCCTATGTGCATAATAAGACAGGGTGGAAAGCTAAAATAGACAAGAGTGGCCATAGAGGGCGCCACTATGATATGTCACCTCCTAAGGGTAAATACGGTGATTATCATAACGTCTCTCCTGGTGGTAAACTTTTTTAAAAAATAACTTACGAGAATTATCTTTAAGTTGAATTCATCAAAATGATAAAAAAGGGATTTTTGTTAATAACCTGAACATATAAAGTGTTTATTTATAGTTTTTATATTTCGTAATTCATTTGAAAATCTTATGTTTATGTAGGAATTAAGAGGTTTTTAGCAATACGACGTCAAACTATAACAAGTACTATATTTAAATGCTACGGAAACCAAATCTGATTTAAATGGAGAACGACAACAAAATGGAGAATAGAAAAAAAGTAAGAGGTTTAAAAAGGAAAATTCGTAAATTCATTAGGGAGCTGGATGAAATAACAAAAGATTTTCCTGAAGGGTTTGCTGACAATGTGGAACTACACCTTCCAAGTAAAGGTTCAGACTGGATAAATTCACCCAACACCCCATTTAATGTTCAGAGAGACTGCGTTCAAGCATTAATAAGCAGGACAAAGCATCTTATTGATAGAAAGCCTAAAACCCGTCAAGACTTAAGAGTAATATTAATGATTGATTTTCACTATTGGTATTCAACTAAAATTGAATTTTTTTCAGTAAAAGATAATTATGTTGGGTTCACTCCTTATACGGAAGATGAATTTACGAGATCTATTGCCTTAGAAGAAGATCATAATTTAGCGGAAAAATGGAACTTATTTATTCCTGAAGGATTAGAAATTAAGAGAATAAAAGAAGAAATTAAGGATTCTAAAATAGTTGATGATGATATTTTTGGTGGAGAGATATGGTTTATAGGTGAGATGAGATAAATGGAAGTACAGTTCTCCATCTTGTTAATTTAATTGAGGCAGGACAACTAATCTAACTATGAAAATAAAATTTCTAGCACTTTATCGAGAAGCACTCAATATAGCCGGGAATTTTCGAGTTTTGTCCTAATTATTATTTATTTGCCTCTGAGTGATATGGTAACTATTTTGCATATTACTCCAGGGGTTTTTTATATTTTTCATTTGAAAATTAGGTGTCATTTTGTTCGCCGATCTCTCAACGGACAGTTTCCTTAATATCAAATCGAGGGAGATATCAAAAGGATTCGGAGTAAAAAACGTTTAATAGTGGAAAATAAATCCACCCTATGACCTTTTTTACAAGTACCTCGGTCGTACCCCATGATGATGCTAACCGTTTGAAATCAGTGAAAAATTACAATGTTGCTGGAGCATTATTAGATACCTACACGTACTCCTATGATGCCAATGACAACCAATCTAGTGTGATCACAAGTGCCGGAACGGTTTCCTATCAATACGATGCTTTAAATCAGCCAAAATAAGCTGTAAATGAAGATTGATTACAAAAAATGCAACTGGATGAAAACAACACTTGTTTTTCATCCAGTTTTCCACAGGGAGGATTTGTATTAGTGAGTGATACTCATCCTTAATAAAATTGAAGAACAGGCTGCCTTTATTAGGCAGCCTGTTCTTCATTTAAAACCATGTTACTTAAAGAAAAAAAGTATCTGCTCTATAACATTAAAAATTCTTTAGATTTTTTTTAAAGTAGTAATGTGTATAGTCTCTGCCTACGTTATCTAAACTTCCAAATACTTAATAACCATTTTTATCCTAGAAACCTAACGCTTGGAAACTCAAAGTATCAACCTTTATGAAATCACATTCTTTTTCTAAATCTATCTTTTCAATTTCTAATAATAATTTAGTTCCAAATTCCGATTTTCTTATATCCTCATCTATCATGAAAGTATGAATTTCTAACCAATTCCAACACACTTCAGCGCTTAATCCGCCACGGACAATGCTGTTTTCATCCTTAAGAAATAAACTGATTTCCTCGTATCTGCCCCTTAAATCTACTGGGAAATGCTTTAAATTTAACTTATAATGTTCATCATCATTATATTGTTTATCCTTTTTAGTTAAGTCTTTAGTCACGTGCAAACTCATGTTCATTACTCCTTTTGTATCACTCTTATTACTGATTCTGGAACTCAATAAATAATCACATTTATAGAACAAGCCTAACACCTCTTACTCTATTAATTATATATTTCGATAATTCTTGGTGAATTTCCTTTAGATTCCTTATATTAAATGAATTCTTATCCATTAATTTCTTTAATCAACCTTATGGGAATTGTCAAGTCACCCCAAACTGCTAAAAACGACAAAGCAATAAGTTTACCCATCATCTCTTTGAATATTTTCTCCATTTTTTTCATCTCCAAACACTTTACAAGAAACTTATTAATTGTTGAGGAACTGCCTTGCATGGTTGGTAATTCTTTGTTTTTTCCACAAAGTTTCCTCATCAAAAGTTGTATTTAAGTTGTGTACTAATTTTTTGGTAGTTAATTTTATAAACTGGGTAACTTCATCAGGGGTTAAATATTCAAACCTAAATGTTGGATCCAATGCAAAAACATAAGAATCCCATAAATAAAATTCTGTAATTCGTTTTATTTGTCTTGAAATTTGTTGTTCAGGAAATTCAGCAATTTTATTTGAATACAAAGTCTCTCCTCACTTACGTTCCAAATAGCGATAAATGGTTGTTCGAGAAACGCCCCATCTTTCTGCCACATCTTTGATTGGTGTGCCCCCATCAATAAGATTTTTCATCATTTCAATATCTTTCACTCCATACTTCTCTGGGCGTCCGCCAAGACGACCCCGTGCTCTAGCCGCCACTCGTCCTGCAGCAGAACGTTCTTGAATAAGATTTCTTTCAAACTCAGCAAATGCTGCAAAGAGATGAAACATCAGTTGCCCTGTAGCGTTGCTACGATCCATCGTCAGATTCTCTTGAAGACTATGAAAACCAATGCTTTGGTTATTCAGATTGTTGACTATGTCAATTAAGTCTTGCATGTTTCGACCCAAACGATCTAATCGCCATACAACTATGATATCCCCTTGACGAGCATATTGGAGGGCGCCTTCTAATCCTGGCCGTTGTTTTTTGGACCCACTCATCTTATCGTGAAAAATTTTTACACACCCATATTGTGTAAGTGCATCTGTTTGCAAATCTAAATTTTGCAAACCTGTTGACACACGAGCATATCCAATTAACACTGTCATTCCTCAATTCCATTATAATTCTATATTCATTGCAACATAAGACTAAATTAACGTAGTTAATGAACATAGATTTATGGTCAGAGTTTTGTTGCATATAATAGAATCAAAATGATATCTTTTATAACCAGTAGTGTCGTGTTCAGAAAAGGACGAGTTTTGTTACAAAGGAGTTATAGTTTAACAATTCATATCTCTAATAAAAGTTATTAAAGGAAGCCCTAATATATCGTAAATAATAGGCATTACGGGTTTTACTATACCTAAATGAATTAAAAGAGTAATTATTATTGGAAATACTGTTAATAAAATTGGGGCTTCAGCTAGTGCTAAGAATATACAGTAAGTATCCCATAAACATTAGCTACCCTATACTGAATATTTCAGTCATCTTTTCTGACAAAAACGTCCCTATCAACATTTCACCAGATAAACAAGCTAATAAAATTCCATAGTAGCTTGCGTCATTAGAAAGAGCTTCTGAAATACTTGGGAAAACGACATTTATACCCGAGAGAAAAAAGGCCATGCCTATTCCAGGCATGGTCAAAGTCGATAAGAACATAAATGATAAACTAAACACTTTTATAGCGAACAAATCTCCTATAGGTAGCAACACATATTTTTCGTATAATTCTTGAATCTTATACTATAGTAGGAATACGGATAGTTTATGACGAGCGATAAGATATTTTACTCGTCGCATATTTGTTGAGAGTTAGCAAATCGCTACCCCGTATTGATGTTAAATTTTTCGGTGAATTTTCTTCTAAAGAAATAATTTAATTCTATCGGGAAGAAGAATAAAAATGTGCTTACTAAAAAGAGTTGTATACTTACTTTCATAGTATAAAAAAAGTATTCATTATTTACATTGCTTAAATTCATATAAAATCCCAAGCGTGTTGATTATCCACA
>NZ_ALJG01000251.1 GCF_000286315.1 Paenisporosarcina sp. TG20
GCGCCAGCGACCGAGGAGGCTCGCCGCCCGCCCCGTGGAAAGCGTCCGCCTGGAGCGCAAATCAGCGGTATCATACTAGAACCTACTCCTTAAAATATCGGGAATACTGGATTCATTGCTTGCAGCCTTATTTTGTCTTTCTATCTTTTTAAAAAATCCTTCAAAGCTTCGACAATTCGTCTTGAAGCTTCTCCGTCTCCATAAGGGTTTGAGGCTTGAGACATCGATGCGTAAGTTGCTTCATTCGTTAGCAAGTCCTTTGCTAAACCATAGATTGTTTCTTCGTCAGTACCCGCTAACTTCAATGTACCCGCTTCTATTCCTTCAGGACGTTCTGTTGTGTCTCGTAATACAAGAACCGGCTTACCTAAAGAAGGCGCTTCTTCCTGAACGCCACCTGAATCCGTCAATATAATGAAGGATTGTGCTGCGAAGTTATGAAAATCAAGTACATCTAAAGGTTCAATTAAGTGAATGCGTGGATCGTTCCCGAGCACTTCATTTGCTATTTCTCGAACAACAGGATTCATATGAACTGGATATACAACTTGTACATCATCATGTTCCTCGATCAGTCTCTTAATTGCACGGAACATGTTACGCATAGGTTCGCCTAGATTTTCACGTCGGTGAGCAGTTAATAAAATCATGCGATCAGTACCTATTTGTTGCAACACCGGATGTGTATATTCTGGACGGACAGTCGTCTTCAATGCATCAATTGCAGTATTGCCTGTAACGAAGATTGAGTTTTCCCCTTTATTTTCACGTCTTAGGTTTGCTGCTGATACTTCTGTTGGCGCAAAATGAATGTCTGCTAACACTCCAGTTATTTGACGGTTCATTTCTTCAGGGTACGGTGAGTACTTGTCGAAAGTACGTAGTCCCGCTTCCACGTGACCAACTGGAATTTGATTATAAAATGCAGCTAAACTCGCAACAAAAGTCGTTGTCGTGTCACCGTGGACTAATACAATATCCGGCTTCGCTTCTTTCATAACTGCATCAAGACCTTCAAGACCACGTGTCGTTACATCGATTAATGTTTGACGATCCTTCATAATGTTTAAATCGAAATCTGGGGTGATGTCAAATGTCTTCAAAACCTGATCAAGCATTTGACGATGTTGAGCTGTTACCGTTACGATGGATTCGATTTCGTCTGTATGTTTTCTAAGTTCTAACACAAGTGGAGCCATTTTAATAGCTTCCGGTCTCGTTCCGAAGATCGTCATTACTTTCCATTTTTTCGTCAACCTCAAACACTCCCGTCCTTATTTCGTTCCGAATAAACGGTCACCAGCGTCACCTAGACCAGGAACAATGTATCCATGGTCGTCCAATTTCTCGTCAAGTGCTGCAATGTATATATCGACATCCGGATGTGCTTTTTTAATAACCTCTACACCTTCAGGGGCAGCGATTAAGCACATGAATTTAATATTTTTCGCTCCACGTGTTTTAAGTGAATTAATTGCGGCAATCGCCGATCCACCTGTTGCAAGCATAGGGTCTACTAGTATAAAATCACGCTCTTCGACATCAGCCGGTAATTTCACATAATATTCAACTGGTGTTAACGTTTCTGGGTCACGATATAAACCGATATGTCCAACTTTTGCTGCAGGAATTAACTTCAAAATACCATCTACCATGCCAATACCAGCACGCAGAATCGGTACAATTCCGAGTTTTTTGCCTGACAAGATTTTTGCTTTTGCAGTTGTTACAGGTGTTTCAACTGTTACATCGTTTAACGGAAGGTCCCGCGTAATTTCGAATGCCATGAGCGTAGCTACTTCGTCTACTAATTCACGAAATTCTTTAGTTCCTGTGTTCTTATCCCGAATATAAGTTAATTTATGTTGGATCAATGGATGGTCAAATACGTATACTTTACCCATTACGTCCTCTCCTTTACGTTGAAACTTTATCTATTATAGCAGAAAAAGACAATCATTTGCCTCAATCCGTTTTTCCATTTCAGAAAGTTTATGAGTATACATAAGATTTGTTTCGTTGTTCATAGTGCTTCAGCTTTGTTGGATGAGAGAATAGATACTGATTTTTAAAGAAACCAGACGGCCGAAGATACAATTTCGGCCTTTTATTTTGCTTGTTTTGGTGAAAGCTTTATTCCACAAGAAAACGCTGCCTAATAAGTCTATATGAAAAACCGAGCAATGTACGCCCGGTCTTTTAATTAAGATAGTCTTCTATTCAAGTCTACTGATTTCCGTTACAGGCGGACGCTTTCCGCGGGGCACGGCCTCAGCCGCTTCACTCGCTTCGCTCGTTGCAGGGTCTTCGGCTCGCGCTTTTCCCGCTGGAGTCGTCGCCTTCCACTACAATCATTCTCCTTTTAGAAATCAGCAGTGATAGTAATTTAGTTTAAAAGTAATTATAAAAAATCGATCTATCTTAAAGGAAATTATCCACACCTATATTTAACTAGGACGATTTTTCATGTGCAATTCAAATATTAATAAACAATAATATATTACTGAATAAAGTTCACTTCAACTTAGAGTAAACTTGCGTTTGTAAAAAAGAGTCGATTTCATATTAATCGAATTAACGGGAGTCACATCAATGAAATAGTTTTAAAATGTTAGTCTCGATATATTAAAACACCATGAACACTAGGAGGAAATTGGTTAGTTGCAACGAAATCCTGAAAGTTGCAACCAAACGTTAAAAGTTGCAACCAAATCCCGAAAGTTGCAACGAAACGCGAAAAGTTGCAACGAAAAAACTATTTACTCCATAAAAACACAAAGAAATTTAGGAGACAATTGGTTTGTTGCCCCAATCGCATGAAAAGTTGCCCCAATAAAACTGAAAGTTGCCCTAATCGCTCTAAAAGTTGCCCCAATAAAACAGAAAGTTGCCCCAATCGCTCTAAAAGTTACACCATTCGCATAAAAATTTGCCTTAATCACACGAAATACTGTCCCAAAAGCCTAATCAATAAGAAAAACCAAATTACATACAATCTTCTGACACTCCCACCGCTAAAGCAGTGGGGTTCTGTTTGAAAACGGTTTCTTTCAATCGGACACCACGCCACCTCGTAGGTTGCTGGAATAGGAATTGAATAGTGATAAAACCAAAACTAGCGGCCCATTCCTCATTAGTTCGAGGAAAGGACCGCTAGTTTTTTGTGTAGGCTGTAATGCTAGTAATTTTCGCTGCGCTACTGTTTATCTCTATCTATAGGGTTATCCAATAATTCATCAATTTGGTCGAAAGTCATTGGTCTATAGAAATAGAATCCTTGTCCGTTTTTACATCCAATTTTAAGTAAGGTGTCTACTTGTTCCAGGGTTTCGATGCCTTCTGCAATAGATTGCATATTTAAGTTGGCTGCAAGTTGAACAATGGATCGAACAATAGCGTGTGTTCCGTTATTTTCCATTTTAGATATAAAGCTTCGGTCAATTTTAATTTCACTCACTGAAAACTGTTGTAAATAGCTAAGAGAGGAGAAGCCTATTCCAAAGTCATCGACGGAACTTTCGAAGCCTGCTGTTTTCAACTGTTCAAAAATATTTTTTGCCAATTCAAAGTCTACTAATCCAATACTTTCAGTTATTTCTATACGTAAATAGCTTGTTGGAATATCAGCAATCTTCATGGCTTTAATCAAATTTGACACAAAGTATGGATGGAAAAAGTGGTCTGATGAAATATTAATCGCAACAGGTAATAAACGTTTGCCAAGTTTCTTTCGCGTTTGAAGCCAATTTAATACTTTGTTTAATACAATTAGGTCAATGGTTCTGATTTTACCTGAATTTTCAGCTGCTTTAATGAAGATTCCAGGTGACACTTGCCCTAGTTCTGGTGAAAACCATCTTGCTAGTGCTTCAAAGGAATAGATTTCGCCATTATGCAACCTTACTTTTGGTTGCATATGAACGTCAATTTCATCTTTTTGGAGAGCATGTGATAAATGATTAATAAACGACAGCTCCTGTTTTGCCATCTCATCTTTATCAGTAGTAAAAAACGACAATGCATTGCCTGCTCTCTTTTTGGCGTCAGAGATAGCAGTGTCTGCATACCTGATAAGCTCTGGACCATCAATCGTGTTCCCCTGGAAAGTTGTAATTCCAATCTTAAACGTAACAAAGAACTCTTCATCTCCAACTAAAAATGGCTCATCGGCAATGCTCATAATACGTGACGTGTAACAATCAATTTCAGCGGATGGAATTAAATGAGCTATTATCAATGTTGGACTAGCAAAGCGAGCAATAACAGCATCTGAACTTTTATACACACGGTTAAGTCGTTGACACATTTGCTTAATCAAACCATCTCCAGCAGCTCGGCCATAGACATCACTGATATGTGTAAACTCCGATGATTCCACTATAGCGACGAATCCGGGTTTATTTTCTGATAATAATTGCTTTAACTCATTGAAAAAATAATGGCGATTTGGAATACCCGTGTCAGTATCCATATAAGCGAGACGCAACACTTCTTCTTGATTGTCTGCATATATCACAGCAAGTGATACTAGCGGTGCTAAACGATGTAGGAATTCTATATCCACATCCCTTGGTTTATTGGGCTTTGGAAAATACAATGCCAAAGTTCCTACTACTTTATTTTCCAACGTCAAAATAGGGATTGACCAGCAGGCGCGCAAACCGTGTGAGAGAGCCTCTTGTTTAAAATCAACCCAAAGCGGATCTGTTTCTACATCTGTAGTAATTACTGGTTTTTTTGTAAAAGACGCTGTGCCACATGACCCTATATTCTTCCCTATTTTAAGACCATGAACTACTTGATTATAGCTCTCAGGTAGCGATCTAGCTGCTGTCACAATTAAGCGATCATTTGAATCTAGTAATTGAATTGAACATTTCGTGTCGTGTTGAAAGAAACTTTCAGCTACATCACATACTTTTTGAAGTAAAACATTTAATGCGTACCCTTTTTCAATGCCTAAATAAATTTCTTGTTGTACAACGAACAAAGCTTCTGTTTGTTTACGGCTTGTAACATCTAACTGAAAACCGACGTTATATAATAGCATCCCTCTTTCATCACTCATTGGTTGAATAATTAATTCATTCCAAAAAGGAGTTCCATCTTTTCGATAATTTAAGAGTTCTGTATGTATTGGACTTTTTTTTGTCAGTTTCTTTTGTATACTATGTACTGCAATTGAATCTGTCTCTATACCTTGCAGGAAATTACAGTTCTTCCCAAGAGCTTCTTCCCGAGAATATCCTGTTAATTGTAAAAATGCATCGTTTACATAGATAAGTGGGTTGTTTGGTTCATCTGGATCGCACACTACAAAACTTGTTTGATATTGGTCGCCCAAACGACATAACCAATAGAATAATAATTCTTTGCTTAGTTTTTTTGGAAATTTCATTTTCAAACCAACATACCCTCTTAAATTCGACATATACCTATCGTAGTGTAAATCACTAAAAAAAGCTATATTTGATTTCTCAAATATAGCTAAAATTCTAAATTTTTCTATTATTGGTATAAAGGAAACTTAGAAGTCAGGTTCGCTACGCGCTCTGCAGACTCTTTAAGAACTATTTCATCTTCATGGTTTTTCAATAATTTAGCCATAATAGAAGCAATTTCTTTCATTTCTGGCTCTTTAAATCCACGTGAAGTTACTGCAGGAGTTCCGATTCGAATGCCTGAAGTAACAAACGGGCTTTCTTTGTCAAAAGGAATCGTATTTTTGTTTACAGTAATTCCGACTTCATCCAACACTTTTTCCGCCACTTTACCTGTGAGGTTTAATGAACGTAAATTTACAAGTACTAAATGGTTGTCAGTACCACCTGAAACAACATCCACACCTTCATCAATTAAGTAGTCTGCTAATGCTTTTGCATTTTTTACAACTTGTTGAATATACGTTTTAAATTCAGGTTGTTGAGCCTCACCAAATGCCACTGCTTTAGAAGCAATTACGTGCATCAATGGACCACCTTGAATTCCTGGGAAAATTGTTTTGTCAATTTTTTTGGCAAATTCTGCGGTTGTTAAAATTAAACCGCCACGTGGACCACGAAGTGTTTTATGTGTAGTAGATGTAACAAAATGTGCGTGTGGCACTGGATTTGGATGTTCTCCTGCAGCTACTAAACCAGCAATATGTGCCATGTCTACCATCAAGTATGCACCGACTTCATCTGCAATTTCACGGAATTTGGCGAAATCAAGAGTTCGTGAATATGCACTAGCTCCAGCGACGATCATTTTCGGTTTATGTAATAAAGCTTTTTCCCGAACTTCCGAATAATCGATTGTTTCTGTTACTTCATCAACACCGTACTCAACAAAGTTGTATTGAATTCCACTAAAATTCACACTAGAGCCATGCGTTAAGTGCCCGCCATGAGATAAGTTCATCCCGAGTACAGTATCGCCTAACTCAAGTGCCGTCATATAAACAGCCATGTTTGCTTGTGAACCAGAATGGGGTTGGACATTTGCATGTTCTGCTCCAAAAATTTCTTTCAAGCGGTCACGTGCAATGTTTTCAACCGTATCAACGTGTTCACATCCACCGTAATAACGTTTTCCAGGATATCCTTCTGCGTACTTATTCGTTAATACAGAACCTTGAGCTTCCATTACTGCTTCTGATACAAAGTTTTCAGAGGCAATTAATTCAATATTTCCTTGTTGACGTGTTTTCTCCGCATTCATTGCTTCAAAAACTGCTTTGTCTTGCGCAGCAATCTTTTTCATATGTCCATATCCCCTTTAAGTCTATTTGTTATTATATATTGCTCTTTCTCCTCCAATAAGTTTCGGACGAGTAGTCGCGAGTGTGACAATTGCTTCACCTATTTGTTTAATAGATGTGCGGATCGGCACTGCAACTGGTTTCATCTGCATGCCAATAAGGGTTTGTCCAATATCGATTCCACCGTGGGCTTGTACATGTTCGACCACAACTGGATCAGTGAAATGTGTATACGCATATGCGGACATTGAACCGCCCGCTTTTTGAACAGGAATTACGGATACTGGTTCTAGACTGAAGACTTGCGCCGTTTGTCTCTCCATTGTTATCGCCCGGTTAATATGCTCGCAGCCTTGAAAAGCTAAGTAAATATCATGCTTTTTGGCAAACACTCGCAACGGGCCGAACAAACTCTCCGCTACCTCTAGTCCCCCTGCGGAGCCAATTCGTTGTCCTACAATTTCAGAAGTCGAACAACCCACTACAAATAGTTGACCTGGTTTGAATGCGACTTGTTTAGCAAAGTCTTCCAATAATTCTTCGAGTTGCGACTGCCACAATGTTTGTACATCCATATGCCCAAACTCCTCTATTTGTTTTCCAACTCAGAAAGTTTTTCGATACGACGCTCGTGACGTCCACCTTCAAACTCTCCTGCTAACCATGTTTTCACAATCTCACGTGCTAAGCCTCCACCAATTACGCGTTCGCCCATTGCTAATATATTGGAATCATTGTGTCCGCGTGTTGCTTTAGCACTAAATACATCATGTACCAACGCACATCTAATACCATTTACTTTATTGGCAGCAATCGACATGCCAATTCCAGTTCCACAAACTAATATCCCACGGTCAAAATTACCTGCCGCTACTCCTTCTGACACTGGATTAGCATAATCAGGATAGTCTACTGAATCACTTGTTTGTGGACCAAAATCTTGATAATTGTGCCCTAGTTCGTTAAGTAAAGAGATAATTTCTTTGCGCAAATTATTACCACCATGATCGGAAGAAATTGCGATATTCATACTAGTCCCTCATTTCGTTTCATATTTTCATCTTACCATTTTTTGAAATAAAAGAACACAACCTCATCGATGTCCTATTCAGAACAAATTTCCCATCTATTGTTTGAGGTATTGCGTTTATTAGTTAATTTTTAATTTTGAATGTAACTCATCAGTTAACACTTTGAGCTCTTGAAAAGTTTGACGATATTTATGAATATCTCCACCAAAGGGATCAGACACATCATGTGAACCGTATGGTCGTACATATTCTTTTAATGTGTATAATTTTTTTGCCGCATAAGGATATTCTTCAAGAACTCTCAGCTTATGTGCGGAAGTCATTGTAAAAATTAAGTCTGCCCAATGGACGTCTTCTTCATTTATTTGACGTGAGAAATGAGTATAGTTAATTCCTACCTCTTTAATGACTTGTTTTGAATTTTCAGAGATGTCTCCATCTTCCATGGCATAAATCCCCGCAGATCGAACCTGCATACCTTCTTTTTGTTGAGCTTGAAATAAAGCTTCTGCCATCGGACTTCGGCATGTATTGCCAGTACAGACAAAATAAATGTTCATATAAATCCCTCATTTGTTTAGCAATGTGAGCAACCCCATTAATATGAGACATACTCCAGATACGCGTGTTAAAATTGGGCCCTTTATAATTTGAACTTTTAGGGCTATGTACGAAAATATAAAAGCGAAAAAGCCAGCACTTATTAAGAAAAACCACTTTTGTAAATGAAGCATACCAAAAGAAAGGCTAACTGAAAAGGTATCAACACTAACAACAATTGCCAGTAAGATTGGCGGAATGATTATTTTTGTAGTTTTATGTTGACTTAAACAAAGATGAACACCTGTTAAAAACAATAAAATACTTGATAGGTACCGACCACCTTCTAGGAGAACCGTTGTCACCCATTCTCCAACAAGAAATCCTAAAAGGGGGAAAAGCATATGTAAAAACCCTGTCCAAATGGCAAGGACTAACGGGAAACGAACTCTTGGTAATATGCTATATAGCGCGACGACATCCAGAGCAGTAAGAATCCCTGCGATTAGTTCTGTGGACAATAAAAAATGTCTCCCCTCTGTTTTGCATTGCTATTAGCTTATGCAAAATAGGGAGAGATTAGGAAGAGTCCCCTAAAAAACTTTATCATTATAGATCGGGTAATTTTTCCAATTATACACGTTTCGCCGCCATATAGATTCCTCCCTCGAGAAGACAGACAGAAAATTGCTGCCTAGATTCTCGCTCGAGCTACCACTTGAAAGGCACCTATACTAGTTATGCCTAAGCATATTGATAACATAATTAAGTAATATAAATTAGCAAGCCCTATCGCAATGAGGATATTAATTTCAGGTGGCGTCCAGATGATTTCCATTAACAATCTTTAACCACTATTTAACTGATACTTAAATATTTTGTACTTCCTAAATTGAATCTCTAACACTTTGTCCGGTTTTTCTAACGATTTAAGAAATAAAATTAGGAGACAATTGGTTAGTTGCAACGAAATGGCGAAAGTTGCAACGAAACTTGAAAAGTTGCAACGAAATCATGAAAATTGCAACGAAACTCGAAAAGTTGCAACGAAAAAAATTTTTGCTCCATAAAACCATGAAAAACTGAAGAGACAATTAGTTTGTTTCCTTATTCCAATGTAAAGTTGCCCCAATTAGACAGAAAGTTGCCCCAATCACATTAAATTTTGCCCCATTAAATCGAAAATTTGCCCCTATCCCTGCTCTTCTTGCAACAAAACGTATTTTCACATAAAAATACTAAAGCCTCTTCTTTACTCTCCTATAAAATCTGGTGCTCCGAAAGGTTTTCGTCCATTCATTTACGTTTTTCGTCCACTCGCTGTTCGTTTTCGGCCACTCATTGTCTGTTTTCATCCATTGGTTTGCATTTTTCGTCCACTAATCATTGATTTTCGTCCATTCGCTCAATTTTACTTCCACGGAAAGCGTCCGTATGGAGCAGTAATCAACTTTGTTCGGATTTTATTATGAAATTGATTCACACATATAAGTTTTAAAAACTCCAATATTTCAGTGGACACATTAGGAGTGCCACCAGTTTCCATCTGCAGCTTTTTCTAGTCGATTCAAAATTGCAGCACCAACTCCAACCTTTACTGGAACGGTGACCAGTATAATATCCGTTGGTGTGTCATCACATGCGCGTAAATGAGCGTATAAATCATGTGCAGAAGCTTCAAGATTTTCCTGATTTCCGAATGAATAAAACCAGTCGGCGTGATATTGCATAAATTCATCAGGGGCGAGTAAAGAAACTGTTTGTTGCTTTGTATGTATAGATTTGATGGCATTTTCTATGGCCATGTGGTCAGGCTGAATTAAATATAAACTTGCATCTGGTGCATAATGGGCATATTTCATACCAGGTGATCGTGGTACGGATGCGCTATCCACTATTAGTGTATCTGGTTCAATTACTTCCCCAACTACTTGTCGAAGCATACTGGCTGTCACACCACCAGGACGGAGAATAACAGGAGGATCTATTGTGAAATCGACGACAGTTGACTCAAGGCCAATTCCTGTTGGACCACCATCTAAAATCAGGGGTATACGTCCATTTAAATCTTTTTCAACATGTAAAGCTGTTGTTGGGCTTGGTTTCCCACTTCGATTTGCACTCGGTGCAGCCACAGGTTGACCTAACATCGTTAGTAATTCTAGTGCGACAGGATGATCTGGTATCCTTACGCCAACAGTGTGTAATCCCGCAGTGACATTTGGAGCTAATACGTTAGGTTTTGCATGTAAGATAAGCGTTAGAGGTCCTGGCCAAAAAGCATTCATGCATTTATAGGCTTTGTCAGAAATCTCACGTACATATTCTAAAATATGATGGGCATCACCAAAATGAATGATCAAGGGATTATCTGAAGGTCGACCTTTTGCTTCGAATATTTTTGCCACTGCTTGTTCATTCGTTGCAATTGCGCCTAATCCATAAACTGTTTCAGTCGGAAATGCGATAACTTCTCCCATTAATAACTTTTCCACAGCTTGTGCATAAGCTTGAGTTGTATTCACATTGTTATCCACAATGAGCGTTGTCGTTTTCATTCTAGATTATCTCCTTTTAAACAGGATTTGTTGAAGTTATACACAACCTGTAGATAACTAACCTCTTAATTGTTGATAACTACCCACTTATATGTAGATAACTACCCCACTTAAATGTTGATAACTTCTACCAAATCTTCTTTTTAATCCATTCCCATGTCCAAAACTTTACTGGTTCATCTTCCTCTAACTCTACTTCCTCTTCAGACTGATAACATACTTTTGGAAATAAAGCACACCACCAATTATCCCCTTTACCGTCTCCAATAGTTATAACAAGAGCCTTGTGGAAATCTTGTGCATAGAAGTAGGTGCCATCTGTCTTTGGTGGAATCAAAGCGTTTTCTAAGCTAATATGAACTGCTTGTTCTGTGATTTTTGAGGCGATTTTAGTCATTTCAGTTGAAACTTGCACCAATTCATCTTCTAGTTCAGTTGTTGTTTGAACCGTAGCGGCTGCTTTTTCTAGAAGCGGCTTAATTTCTTGCACAATAAGTGATTTAATTTGTTGATCTTCTTTGGTATTGCTGTTTGCAATGATTCTTATTTGAATAGCTTCTGCTGGGACAGCACCTGCCGCCCCACTTTCAGCTGGTAATAAAAATAGTAAAGTTTGAATAAATACTAGTGCCATGATTAGTTCAAACCATGGAGACTTTTTCTTTTGTGGTTCTTCGTTTCTGAAAATCTCGTAATCTTCTATCATTGTCATCTCTCCCTTGCCATCATTGTGGACAAGGAGTGGATAACTTATTCAACAATCTCACAAAAAACCATTCTTTCTTTTCCATTAATATCTTTAACAATTTCTACCTTTGAATTTGGAAACGATTTTTGAAAGAAAGATTGCACGGCAAACCCTTGAGCGTAGCCGATTTCTACCCCTATTAATCCAGGTCTGTTCATAATTTCAGGAAGTTCTAGTGCTAGTCTTTTGTATAATATTAATCCTTCATCATCAGCAAAAAGTGCACTATGTGGTTCATAGTTTAATACAGTATCTGATAGAGTAGGAGCTTCGTCATGTGATATATAGGGAGGATTAGATAATACAATATCCCATTTTCGGTCTTGTATAGGTTCGGTTAAATCTCCTTGAAGGAACGCGAGTTGTATTCCTTGTTCAGTTGCGTTAAGTTTGGCAACTTCAAGTGCTTTTGCTGATAAATCAGTTGCTGTTACATGCAAGGTGGGGTTTTCAACCTTCATTGTAATCGCAATTACTCCACTCCCTGTTCCGATATCGGCAAGGTTTAATTTTGCATCGCTACTAAAAATCCGTTTCATGCGAGAAATCGTTTCAACAATGAGTTCTTCTGTTTCTGGACGTGGAATTAATACATCTTTATTCACTTGAAAGGTACGGCCATAGAATTCTTCCGTTCCCATAATATATTGCACAGGTTTTCCAGCACGGTGTTGTTCCAGGAGTGACCAAAAGAGGTCAAATTGTTCGCGTGATATTTCTTCACGCATGTCCATAAGTAACTGTAGATGCGTCTTATTTAATACATGTTGAAGTAACATGCGTGCAACCGGTTCTTCTCGTCCGTTGTCCCTTAAATAAGAAGAAGCCCTAGAAAGGGCCTCATAGACATACTTACACATTGGTATCGTTCATTCTCTCAAGTCGTTCAGATTGTTCAGTAAGAATCAACACGTTAACGACTTCATCGAGTTTGCCTTCCATGATTTGATCCAGTTTTTGAATCGTTAATCCTACACGGTGATCGGTTACCCGGTTTTGTGGATAATTATATGTGCGAATTCTTTCTGAGCGGTCTCCTGTACCAACTGCAGATTTACGAACAGCATCATATTCATCTTGAGCTTCACGACGGAACTTGTCTGCAACACGTGCACGAAGAACGACCATTGCACTCGCTTTATTTTTAATTTGTGATTTTTCATCTTGGCAGGTTACAACAGTTCCAGTTGGAATATGCGTCAAACGAACAGCTGACATCGTTGTATTAACAGATTGCCCTCCTGCACCTGAGGATGCATACGTATCTGTACGAATATCATTTTCATGAATATCCACCTCTACTTCTTCCACTTCTGGAAGACACGCTACGGTTGCGGTTGATGTATGAGTGCGTCCACCTGACTCCGTTTCCGGTACACGTTGTACACGGTGAGCCCCATTTTCATATTTTAGTTTTGAGTAAGCGCCTTGTCCTTTAATCATAAAAATGACTTCTTTATAGCCACCTATTACTGTAGGAGAAGCGTCCATAATATTAATTTTCCATCCTTGTGCTTCAGCGTAGCGGCTGTACATACGAAACAGGTTACCAGCAAATAGAGCTGCCTCGTCCCCACCTGCAGCACCACGAATCTCCATTATTACGTTCTTTTCGTCATTCGGGTCTTTGGGAATTAACAACACTTTTAAATTTTCTTCTATCTCGGTAATTTGGGACGCTAAATCATTCATTTCTTCTTTTACCATTTCACGCATATCTGAGTCCATTTTATCGTCCAGCATTGTTCTTGCCTCTTTATGCTGTTCTTTTACAAGCTTGTATTCACGATATGCCATTACTGTATTTTGTAAGTCTGACTGTTCTTTAGAAAGTTCACGAAATTTATTCATGTCATTAACTATCTCAGGGTCACTGAGTAATTCATTTAAGCGATCATATCGGTCTTCTACCGATTGTAAGCGATCAAACATACTTTCACCTCATCCGTTCATTTGATTAATACTATAATTATATTAAAGATAAGCGCAAAGCGCCACTTTAGCTAAGAAAGTAGACCCGGTCCTTTTATCAACTTTGGTTTCCGGTATG
>NZ_ALJG01000252.1 GCF_000286315.1 Paenisporosarcina sp. TG20
CACCTTGGTCACGGATTCAGGATATATTTAAAATAGAATAATAAACCAATAACTAGTACTTGCAAAATAATAATGAATATAGTATGCCCGGCACCGATACCAAAACTCATTCCTGTATTATGAATTAATTTCCAGTGTAACCATCCAGGGATTATTAAAGAGGTTTCATTTATAGATAATGAATGCTCGAAAAAACGTTTTGTACTAATATCAATAAAAAAGAAAAAAACAGTGAAGAGCGTAAAGATATGCTTCATTTTGTCCCATGTCCCATCCTTAATTTCAGACTTTAAGCGTCTCGTAAGTCCTAAAACCCAATTGATTATCATATGCATGACCCATCCAGGGGAGAGACTCGCATTAAAATCAAATTTTCATTAAAGTATAAATTAAATTTAAAGAAGTAAAAGTAATCTATCTTACAATTCGAGAAATAAAAAGAAGTCGATAGTTCTCGACATCTTTTTAAAGGGATATGAAAGTGTAAGATTTACATGGAGAATACGATCTAGTCCCCATCTTTATATTATGCTTTTTCCCAAGTAGTTTCAATTGGAATGCCAACAGCTTTAAACAACGTGAATACTGGGCATCTAGCATCCACTTTTTCTTTTAGTTCATCAATGCGTTCTTGAGTTTCGTCTGTTTTTACTTTTGCATAAACAGAGACCTGATTAAAAAAAGGTTGTACATCTGCTTGTCCCATTAGACCTCTTGGATCTAATTCGCCTTTCATATCAAATTCTATTCCCTGAAGATTGAACTTCATCCGGTTTAAAACCCTTACAAATCAACAAAAAATGGCAGTCCAATTCAGGTGCTAATTGGACTGCTAAATGATGTGATAATTTAATTTTTGTACTCGAAAACAGAACCCGCTACCCTGCAGCAACCCTTTTCTTTAACTCTGACCCGCTGCATTTACGTACAAAGAATAGTTTAAAGTGTATATATCTTTAACTACTTATTATTCAATTGCATTTTTGGCAGCCGTTTTTCCATTAAGAAAAGTGCACCGGTTAGGCCTATTAGAGAGAATACAACAGGTATTATGAAACCATAGTTATATCCCACGCTTATATCTACCAAATGAAAATGATCCAATACTTTCCCAAACATACTTGGCAACAGCACGGCACTCAAAAATCCCCCCGTATTTGCAAAACCAGAAACCACACCAACCTCATTTTGCTTAAAGGATTTACGTACAATGACAAATGTTAAAGCACTAGCACCACTTCCATAACCAATCAAAAAGAATAGAACCACGAGTACATAGTATGGTGGATTCCCACTAAATAATAGAAACGATACCCAACTAATCAAAACAATCACATGAACAATGATATAAGTGCGTTTTATTGAGCCAATTCGAAATGAAAACCAACTGGTTAGAGGAGCTCCGATGATGGCCCCTATAAGACCAATCATAATGAGCTGACTAGCATCTGATCGTGACATGTCATACATATCCATACCGAAAGGAACCGCCCATGATCCAATGAATCCTATATAAGTACCCACAACTCCAAAGTGACAAAAGAAAGTGGCCCATGCATGTGGATCCGAAAATACTCGACGAAGAATAACAATCGGATTCTCGCGTATTATATTCAGTTTCTCAATAGGTTTATCTGGTGATTGAACTTTCTCCATATACCTTGGTCTTATAACAAGTACAAAATAAAGGAGAACTGCCCAAAAACATAAAATAATTCCCATTGAAAAAAACGGTATCCTCCAGCCAGTTAATGAAATCCAAATAGAGAAAGGCACAGAAGCCATTAAGAACCCTAAACTCCCTGTCATACCGGCTATTCCAAGCAACCCCACATATTCATTTACTTTAAACCACATGCTCAAAATTAATACTAAATTAACCCAAATCGTTGCGTCTCCTATCCCTACCAACAATCTCGCAAGCAATAAAAACGATTCATTTGGGGCGATACTGTAAATTAAAGTGCCTATCCCTGTCAATAACGTTCCACCAATCAGAAAAATATTAGGACCAAAACGGTCAGACAAAATACCAATTGGAATTTGTAAACTGGCGTATGCAAAGAACTGGATACTTGTAAGTAAGCCAATAGTAGAAGCAGTTACACTAAAATCTTTCATTAATTGATAGGAAATTAATCCTGGTGCTGTTCTTTGACTTACAATTAGAAGGTAAGCAGTCAATACACTGGCAAAAACAATCCATCGATACTTACTAGCTTGCTTATCCAATATCACTACTCCCATTAATTTTTATGATTTAATATTATACGCATGTATTCGAACAAATGTGGTTGCAACTGAATTTCACTACCATCGGGTTTCTCTAATGTGGGCGGGAGATTTCTCCCAACACAAAAAGCCCTCCGTTTATCTTTCACACAGAGGACTTTTGGTAAATCAATATTAATGAATAGTAAACAATTGTCTACCTTAATAAATACACAACTGATTCATATGGGGCTAATACATTTCGTTCTTTTTCGAATTCTTCATTTGTAATGACCAGCGTCGCATCATATAGATAGGATAAAACCTCTTCGTCATGTAGGTGAATGGATTGATCAGAGAAATTACATAATACTAGCAATGTCTCATTTTCACCGACTCTTTTATATGCGAATACCTTATCGTCATTTCGCATCATCAACTCAAATTTCCCAGTGGTAATAATATCTTGTTCTTTTCTTAACTGGATAAGTTGTTGGTAATAATAATAGATTGATTGTGGATTTTTTAATGCTTCCTTTGTATTGATTTCTCGATATCTTGGATTCACTTTAATCCATGGTTTTCCAGTAGTGAATCCCCCATTGGCAGAATCATCCCATTGGATAGGTGTACGAGCATTGTCTCTTCCTTTTGCATAAATAGCCTCCATAATTTTTTCATGAGACCAGTCAGATAGTCTATCTTTGTACATATTTAATAATTCGATATCACGGTAATCATCCAGAGAGTCAAATTGCACATTTGTCATGCCGATTTCTTCCCCTTGGTAAATGTAGGGTGTTCCTTGCATCATGTGCAAACAGGTTGCAAGCATTTTTGCAGACTTCACTCGATACTGTTGATCATTTCCAAATCGTGATACAATACGAGGCTGGTCATGATTGTTCCAATACAAACTATTCCATCCAATTGAATGTAATGATGTTTGCCATTTTTCGAAGTTCTCTTTAAGTTCAACAAGATCAATCTGCTTCAAGTTCCACTTATCACCATAAACACAATCTAAATTCATATGCTCGAATGTGAAGACCATATTTAATTCTTCGTTCTCTGGATTCGTATAAACCTTTGCATCGTCCGTCAGCGCTCCTGGCATTTCACCCACTGTCATCACATCATAGTTTGAAATAACTTCACGATTCATCTCTTTTAAAAATTCATGGATTCGTGGACCGTTCACAAAAAATGGACCCCCATCTCCATTTACTCCATCTGGATATGAAGTATCTTTTGAAATGAAATTAATGACGTCCATCCTAAACCCATCAATTCCTTTATCTAACCAAAACTTCATCATCTCATAAATTTCAGTTCTTAATTTTGGATTCTCCCAGTTTAGATCGGGTTGTTTCGATGCAAATAAATGTAGATAGTACTGCTCGGTCTCTTCATCATACTGCCAAGTGGATCCACCGAAAACTGAACCCCAATTTGTTGGGGGTTCACCGTTTTCTTTCCCGTCACGCCAAATATAATAATCTCGATAAGGGTTATTCTTACTTTTTTTCGATTCTATAAACCATTGATGTTCATCAGAAGTGTGATTCACTACTAGATCCATGACTACTTTTAATCCTCTTTGATGCATTTCAGCTACTAATTGATCAAAGTCTTCCATCGTGCCATATGGTTCAAAAATTGTTGTATAGTTGCTAATATCATAGCCATTATCCTCTTGAGGAGAATCAAAAATAGGTGATAGCCAAATAACATCAACTCCAAGATTTTTCAAATAATCTAATTTTTCAATTATACCTTGGATATCACCTATTCCATCTCCATTTGTATCGTTGAAACTCCGTGGGTAAATTTGATAAACAACACATTTTTTCCACCAATCTGTCGCTTTCTTCAAGTCACTTCACCTTCTTATTTATATTTACTGTAGCTTTGTTCAAAATTATATCATATTCCTATTTGGTAATAAATTGAACTATCTCTTTTATAAGCAGAGCATTGATAAAACCCGGCTTATTGATTAGGGATTCCCTTGATTTCGGGCAATCTGATTATTTATGTTAAAATAATTGCAGAGATTGCTAAAGCTAACTTGTCACAGATAGAATAATTATCGAAAGAAATAAAAATAGACTGAGGGTGAATAATTATGACACGTCCTAAAAATATATTATTAGGTTTAACAGGTTCAATTAATTTATTGAATATTAGTACTTACATAGCTGCAATACAAAATCATTTTAGCTGTCGAATGCATATTATGATGACACCATCTGCACAAAGCTTTATTCCAGCAAGTACTCTAATTCACAGTATAGATGGCCATGTTTTTGTTGATCTATCCGAAAAAGGGGAATTCAAAATGCCACATGTTGAGCTCACACATTGGGCAGACATAATCATTATTCTCCCTGCTTCAGCAAATACAATTGCGAAAACAGCCCATGGCTTCGCTCAGGATATAGTTTCGGCAACGGTACTTGCAGCTGATACACCTACGATTTTATTCCCAAGCATGTATATAGGTATGTGGAGAAAGAATAATGTCCAACGTAATGTTGAAATTCTTCGCGAGGATGGATTTATAGTATATCCATCACCAAATGCGAATCATAGCGGTGCTCCCCTTATCACAGGCGGGTCATTACCAACTCCAAATGAAGTTTGCCGTTTTATATCAGATTATGTATGATATTTGATTTGTCCAATGAGTTCCACCCGCAATTTCTAAGTAAATATTAAAAGGAGTTACTCATTACGAGTAACCCCTTTTTTAAGGTGCAGCAAGTTTATATTCCTCGTTCATTCTTAGAATGGACTACTTTTCATCCACTTAGAAACTTTCGCTCACTTAAATCAGATTTCCGCTCATTCAGATTAGTTTTTCGCTCACTCATGACATCTTTTCGCTCACTCAGCAGTAAATGTCCATTATATAGCAATAAAATTTTGTATACTAGCTGAAACAGACACCACCATTCTAGATGCCAGCTTGGAAATTCTTCTTTTTAATTAAATAAGTCAGACCCCCTATAATTAGATGATCAAAAGTCACCAAACACAAAAAATGACTAACAAAATCAATGTGCGATTTGTTAGTCATCCAGTTTATAAAACTTTATTAAACTATTTTTTATTCCGCATTGGTCCGTCTTTTGTTGCTGACCAAAATGCCACAATAATCGAGCCAATTAGTACGATAAATGGTGCGTAAAACATTAAGAAGTCTGTCATGTGATTGGCCTCCTTTAGGCGTGGTGATCCTTATTTCCGCGAACGTAGTCTTTATTGAATAGAAATAGTCTTAACAATAAATACAAGGACGGTAACAGTAATCCTAGCCCAGCAATAAACGCTACAATGAGAGAAATCGCCATGGCTTCGTTCGTAAAGCTATCGTAAATTGTTAAATATGGGTACAACAAGTATGGATAATGAGAAACACCGTAGCCGAAGAATGCTAAGGCAAATTGTCCTACTAACAAAACAAATGCTAGACCATATTTTCTGCGTTTCCAAATGAACCACACTGTCCCTAAAAATAATAAGAATGACAGTCCGAACACCCACCATAAATCAAGTATTCGTGTATAGTGTTCAGCGTTATGACTACGCAATTCGAAAATAATTCCAGCTGCCGTAATCATAGTAGGTAAAGCCCATATCAGCGCATATTTCCGGAGTAATTTCGTTGCTGAGGGATCCCCTGCTTTATTCGCATACCAAGTTAAGAATACCGAAGAAATATATAACAACGCAGTGATACTCAGTACGACGATACTCCAAGTTAATGGACTCGTAAATAATGATGAATAATTTAAAACAGGATTGCCATTAATCATCGATACAAATCCACCCTCAGAAATGGTCAAAACAATGGAAAGTGACGCGGGAATAAATAATCCCGCCATCCCGTACATGAACGTATAACCTCTGTGACCATAAGAACCATACATGGCAAATGCATAATACGAACCTCGTATAGCGAGCAACACGATGGCAATACTTGCTGGCACTAATAACGTAGTACCGTAATAAAAGGCTGTTTTCGGGAAGAACCCGATGATGCCAACAAAGAAGAACACAAGAAAGACATTGGTTACTTCCCACACTGGTGATAAATAGCGCTCGATAACATTGGTTAGAATATGTTCTCTTCTTGTTAAAATATTATATGCATTAAAAAAACCAGCACCAAAATCAATAGATGCAACGATGATATAGCCGAATAAAAACATCCATAAGACTGAGATTCCGATAATTTCAAGTGTCAAAGGAAGTCACCGCCCTTTTCTTTGCGTCGATCTTCAATTTCTTGTTCAACTGGATTCTTTTTGAACATACGTCTAAGGACAACTACACTTCCGACTCCAAGAATTAAATAAAGTCCTGCAAATAACACCAGCATGATATCTACTTGGCCACTTGTAGTTGCGGCATCTTCTGTACGCATAATACCTCTAAGTACCCATGGTTGACGGCCTACTTCTGCTAGCCACCATCCTGCTTCAATCGCAAGCATTGCAAGCGGCCCACCTGCTACAAGTATCCAGCGGAACCAGTTGGTCTCAACAAATGACCATTTACGTCCCACAGCATATACATATAATGCAGAAATGAACATTAACCCAACACCAATCGTTACCATCAAATCAAATAAGTAATGAATATATAACGGAGGGATTTCATCTTCTGGGAATTCGTTCAATCCTTTTACTTCTTCAAATGGATTGCTATGCGCTAGTATACTGAGTCCATATGGAACCTTAATGGCATATTTCACTTCGCCATCATCTAGAATCCCGTACATGATTAGGGGAGCATTCTCTTCTGTTTCAAAATGCCATTCCGCAGCGGCTAATTTTTCAGGTTGATATTCTGCTAAATATTTACCAGAAAAGTCTCCAGTAATGGCCGTTGCGATAGAGAAGATTAGTCCTACTTTCATGGTTAGGAATAATGCTTTTTTATGATACACATGATTTGAGCCTTTTAATAAACGGAACGCAGCAATGGAAGCTAACACAAATGCTGACGTCATATAGGCTGTCACTACCACGTGTGCTACTTTTGTTGGCATTGCAGGATTAAACATAGCTATCAGTGGATTGATGTTGATTAACTCACCGTTTACTAAATCAAACCCTTGCGGTGCATTCATAAAAGCATTGACCATCGTAATAAATACAGCCGAAAAAGATGCCCCAATGGCAACTGGTATAAGTAGTAATAAATGCTTTTTCTGATTTTCAAAACGATCCCAGGTGTATAGATAAATACCTAAGAAAATCGCTTCGAAGAAAAATGCGAATGTTTCCATGAATAATGGCAAGGCTATAACATTACCTGCGAGTTCCATAAAGTTAGGCCATAATAACGAAAGTTGAAGACCTATGGCTGTTCCAGTCACTACTCCAACTGCAACCGTAATGACGAATCCACGAGCCCATCTTCTTGCAAGTAATATATAGTGTTCATCATTTTTCTTAATTCCCACCCATTGTGCAATCATAATCATGAGAGGAATACCAACTCCAATTGTTGCATAAAGAATATGAAACGAGAGCGTCAACTCAGTTAAAATACGACTATAGAATACTGCCTCTTCATTTCCCACTTGGCTTCCCTCCTTTTAACTACCGAAAATTCGACCGAGTATCGACAACAGCATGATGCCGGCGACAATAAACACAATCAACATTAATAATCTCTCTTGCTTCTTATACATGTTGTCACCTTCCTTCCACTCTATTTTACCCTGTTTTAGATACTTCTAAATTCATAGATATAGCAAATTTGTCACACCCTTGTGAGAGGATTGTGACATCCAGCTAAATTTCAATAGTCAACGTTTAGATTGTTATGTATTATTAATAAATCATACTTAAACGAGGGGTAAAAACTATGGAAACGAAGTTGAAAGTACTCGCTTATATAACAAGAGAAAAAAATGAAAACATGGAGTTGCTTGTTTTCGAACATAAAGATTATCCCGAAGCTGGTTTACAAGTTCCCGGTGGCACAGTCGAAGAAAACGAACGGTTAATCGATGCTATGTACCGAGAAATAATCGAGGAAACTGGGATTGTTCAAGAAGATCTATGCTTTAGTAAAAAGTTATATACTTATAATTACTACCCGATAAACAAAGATATAATCTATAAAAGAAACTTTTTTCATTTTTCTTATTTAGGAAATCAAAATGTATGGGATCAACTAGTCTCGTGTGATGGGGAGGATGACGGTCTTACGTTCCAATTTCGTTGGGAACGAGTAACTCCACTTCCTTTATTAGCAGGTGGACAAGGAATTGCACTGGACTTTTTGAAGAAATTTATGAATGAATCCTAGATATACGGCTATGTTTTAACTGGTCATGACGTAGCGTTTTCACTGGTGTGCTAATGAACAGTTGTAACCTCTTAATAGGCTAGCAGAGTGATGGATTTAGGAGTATTTGTGTTAGAAATGTGAACCTCTCATACCCTCTTCTTCGTTTAAATTACGAGGTTTAGGGTATTTAGTATTAAATGTACCCATACTAATATAAAGAGGTGATTACGATAAAAACGAAACATAAAGTACTGGCTTATATTACTAAAGGACAAGAACCAAATTTAGAATTGCTCGTTTTTGAGCACAAAAATTTACCCGAAGCTGGCTTACAAGTACCAGGAGGCACAATTGATGAGGATGAACTATTAATTGATGCACTTTATCGGGAAATTACTGAAGAAACTGGTATCACACGAGATGACCTTTCATTTGTTGGTAAACTTCATAAGTTTAACTATTACCCTTATGGAAAAGATGTAGCCTATGAACGAAATTTCTTCCAGTTGGATTATGCTGGGGAACAACAGAACTGGGAGCACGATGTTGTAAGTGATGGAAAAGATAACGGGTTAACCTTCCAATTTCGTTTCGAACCTATTGACACATTGCCTAAACTGGCAAGTGCACAAGATGGAGCGCTTGAATTTCTATATTGAAAACTATGAACTTGGTAAGCACACAAAAAGAGCAATTCCCAGTTATACAGGGATTGCTCTTTTTTAAATTATGGACGATCTTGTTCACGAATTTCATTCATCGGAACAAACATCTCGATATGACGGTATAAATTTTCAAATACAGCGGGTACATTCCCACCGTATTCTCCATCTAAATTTAACTGAACATGATCTTCAGCAGTTACTTTAATATGACTTGTCTTTCTATAAATAACAAGAGGATCATCTAAGTGATTACCCCCAATTGCTAGTGTCGCTAATCGAATAAACTCGCCGATATGGCATTTTTTCAATATCAATAAGGTGAATTTCCCATCGTTAATACTTGAATCTGGTGCAAGCTTTTCAAATCCGCCGACCGAATTCGTCAGACCAACTAAAAACATCATTGCCTCATCTTCAAATACTCCTCCGTCATATTCAATTCGAACACGAGAAGCATGGATTGAAGGAATCATTTCAATTCCTTTTATATAATAAGCTAGTTGTCCCAGTACAGTTTTCAACTTACTTGGAACGTCATATGTCAACTCAGTTAACTTCCCGCCACCCGCGATATTAATAAAATAGCGATCATTGACATGTCCAACATCTACGGGTATGCACTCATCCTCTAAGATAATACTCACTGCTTTATTAATATCTCGAGGAATCCGCAAAGCCCTTGCAAAGTCATTTGTTGTACCCATAGGAATGAGACCGACTTTCGGACGCAAGTGCTTTTCAAAACCGCTAATGCCTGCTACAACCTCATTAAGCGTACCATCTCCACCTGCTGCGATTATAAGATCAAATTTTCGGTTCACTGCATATTCAGCTGCCGATGTCCCATCACCTTCACACGTCGTTGCGTGACATGAAGTTTCGTAACCAGCTTTCTCTAATCTTTCTAATACCTCTGGTAGATGTTTTCGAAATAACTCTCGACCGGATGTAGGATTGTAAATAATACGTGCACGTTTCATACGCATTTCCTTCCTGTTTATTACTCATTAACTACTAGGACTTATACATGACAAAAAAAGTTCCTTTTTGGAAAGTTGCAGCTTTGATAAATAAAGAAAAGCCGTGCAATGTCTGCCGGCTACATTTCCTTAAGTATATACGATGGAACGATTTAGAACAATTATCTCTTTCTCTGGAGTGCCGCTATAAACTCCTTACGAATATCTTCATACACCCATAACCAATATTCTGGAGTAGCTATATACTCAGCAGTTAACTTCTCAATAAATTCTTTTTGTTTATCTTTAAATGTTGCATTCTCTGGTGCTGGGAGACCCTGGCGAAGTTCCATCACATATTCTTGTAACTTCGGTGCACGTGGGCCCCAGTTCGCTATGACTTCTCCTTCTTTATTTAACAATAAATAGACAGGAATTGAACGCCCTCCATTTGTTAAATAGCGGTCCATTAAATCTAATGTTTGGTCTCGGTACACCATTCTGACATCTATGTCTGCGGCTTCTGCAATACGACGTAAAATCGGATTATTCATCATCGCATCGCCACACCAATCCTCTGTTATTCCTAATATCCTAGGTGATTTCTCCTTTAATAAAGCAATAAACTCATCATCTTTGGGAACTTGAAATTGATCATAAATGGTAAAACTGTTTTCTTTATGTTTGTCCATATTCTCCATATATTCTTGAAGGGAAATTGCTTGATCAAAGTATTGTTGTTCACTTTTCATTGTAGTATCTCCTCCTTGCTATCAGTTTACTGTGTTCATTATGTTGAATCAAATTTCACGTTGACAGGTAAGCTAAAGAGGCATAAAGTTAGTTAATCTTTTAGATTAATTAACTAGGAAGTGTCATCATGAGGATCATCAAAAAGAAACGAGTTAATGTTTCTCCTCCCTTTGTAATCGCAGGAAGTTTTTTATTCCTTATTGCTTTAGGTACTCTGCTATTAAAGTTACCTATTGCTACAACCACTAGAATTTCATGGACGGATGCTCTGTTTGTTGCCACTTCCGCTACCACGGTAACTGGTTTAAGTGTATTTGATCCTGGGACGACTCTTACTGTATTTGGTGAGATGGTTTTACTGACTCTAGTTCAATGCGGCGGTATCGGGTTAATGACGTTTGCTGTTGCTCTATTAATTTTACTTGGGAAGAAAATCGGTCTTCAGAACCGAATTTATTTGCAAGAATCTTTTAATCAGGATTCCGTGGGTGGAATTGTCAAGTTAGTCAAAATGATTCTTACCTTTGTATTAACCGTCGAAATTATTGCGACTATTATCATGACACTTCATTGGCTTCCTAAATTCGGGTTTAAGGATTCCCTATATTTAAGTTTCTTCCATGTAGTTTCAGCCTTTAATAATGCCGGTTTCTCTTTGTTTCCTGATAATTTAATAGGATTCTCTGCAGATCCAATCGTAAACTTAGTATTATCATCACTATTTATAATAGGTGGACTTGGGTTCACAGTCATTATTGATATTCAACAAAAAAACTCATTTAGAAAATGGTCTCTTCATACCAAAATGATGATTGTTGGAACAATTATCATTAATGTCGTAGCAGCCCTCACTATTTTCTTTTTAGAATATGGAAATCCAGCTACTCTAGGTAACATGCCTTTATATGAAAAAATTATGGCTGCCTATTTCCAAGGGGTGTCCCCTCGTACCGCTGGATATAATACATTAAACTATGCTGTAATGGAAGACCCTACTCTTCTATTTACCATGTTGCTAATGTTTATAGGTGCAGGTAGTGCATCAACTGCTTCAGGGATAAAATTAACCACGTTAATGGTGGTAATACTTGCCACGATATCGTTCCTACGCCAGCGAGGTGAACCGGAACTGTTTGGTCGCTCTATTAAAATGGATACGGTCATTCGCTCGTTAGCGATTACTACCATTAGTGTTCTGCTAGTAGTGGCATCTATTTTTATGTTGACTGTCACAGAAAAAATACCATTCTTACCTCTCGCGTTTGAAGTTGTATCCGCTTTTGGAACTGTAGGCTTGTCGATGGGGATTACCAATCAACTAAGTGATTTAGGTGAAGTATTACTAAGTATGGTCATGTTTGTAGGACGAATTGGTCCATTGACTCTATTCTTCCTGCTTATGAAACCGAAAAAGGTTCATTATCGATATCCATATGATCAAGTGTTTACAGGCTAAGAAAAACCGGGCAAAGTACGTTCTGTCCTTTAAAGCAATTACTAAAGATTAGAGTGTTAGTAGAAAATGCTTTACAACTGTATCGACTTCGGTTTCCGGGTCGCTTTGGACGGCAAACCTACTGCACCATAACCTGAAGACTTAAGGACCCTAGGGAAGTGACAAGTCACTTCCCTAGGGTCCTTATACAGGCAATTTTGTGCGGGTTTGCGTCCGACGCGACCCTTCAACCAATGGGTATATCTTATTTTTGATCTGGGTTGATGAGAGAAAAGACACTGACTTTATTCAGAGGGGCGGCCGAAGATACTATTTCGGCCTTTCTCTTCCTTTTTTAAAATTGGGTAGTTTTTTTAAAACTAACTTGCGATTGTTACTGTCATTGGAAAAGAGAAAACACTGAGTATTTCTCAGTGTTTTTCTCTTTTAATTTTTAGTAACCCTAATTTTCATCTCCGTTTATTAAACTGAAACACCATGTTAGTTCATACCGTTACCGCCTTGGCTGTCGGTTGGAAAACGGTGAGGTTTATCATTTTTATTATTATCCTTTAAAGAAATATTTACAATAACCCCAAGTATAATTAGTACAACTAATAAACCAATTAAAATCCATCCGAAATTAGCATAAATCCATTGTTCCATTAGTTATTCGCCTCCTTATTTTTTGAATTCTTATAGACTCACATCCATAAAATGGATATACTTTTTCTTAAAGTATTCTTCCCGTTAATTCATTTAATAAATAAAACTCTATTTATTTATTATACCAACAATATCCACTTTTCCTGTAAAAAAATATAAATATTCTGTCAATTATAAAAACACCTCAAAATGAGGCGCTAATTTGGCTGTTTAATTTGATAAGACGTGGGTAATTTCTTTTAGCAACTAGGCTTAGGTAGGAGTTATTGACATCTGTCAATTATCTAAGTAGAAGATAATATATTCTTCATGTGAAGTATATACAGCATGGAAACTCTTCACACTAATCGGATTAACGAGAGTACCGCTATAGAAATTCCATTTTAGAATGTTAGCTTTCCACATACTAAAAAACATGAACATGGAGTTCATGGTACTCTAATCATGCATGTTTTCTTATTTTTAAATTCAGGCTGTCTAATAAGTCCCTATATTAAAAAGTGAATTTCCTTGTTGGTTATTGTATGGAAGAAAAGTAGGCAAATAATTTTTTTTAAAAAAAGTTTCCTCTTAATTGGCAGTGTAAGTGAAGTTTGTTCAGTGTGGTTACTTTCATTTTACAAGATAAGACGATTTTATTGTATTTATTTTTAAAGCTTTGTTTCAGTCAATTTCATAACTCCTCAATTCGATAATTATCCGTATTTTAGAAAGGTATCGTTTGATTGTAGCGCAAGGCGGCGACTCCAGTGGGAA
>NZ_ALJG01000253.1 GCF_000286315.1 Paenisporosarcina sp. TG20
CTCCTCACGTATCAACACCATACGCTCCGGTGCTCGAAGGCTACGCCGCCTCGACCTACTCGGCTCTTTTTATGCTCCTTTTTGAACACGCACTAATAGATTCAACTTTTTAAGGTTTTGTAGACTTATGTCTATATCATTTTGTTTTTATAACATATGTTAAGTATATAGCAAGAAGAGGTGAACAGGTTTCTCTTGCTAGTGGTTCTTTCTCATCCTGTTAATCTTCGTAGGCAGTAATTATCCGAATGGGTGAGAAATGTGCCCACGACATTACCTGTTGACTAGTAATTGCACAGGATAAAACGAAAAAGAACTAAGAACAGCCAGGGAGGTGAATATTCATGAATTATTCAGCATTCGGAGGTAATAACGGGTTTATTTTGCTTGTTGTTCTCTTTATTCTGTTAATCATCGTTGGTAACAACTATCCAACAGGTCAAGGAGGTGGTGGTTACTAATTGATTAACCCTTAGTATTAGGCTTTAGGTAGTTCTTAAAAGGTGCGTTTCCTAAAGACTATAGGAAACGCACCCTTTTTCTCTTTATAGTAATGACCAACCAACCAAAAACACGATTGGAATAGATTAACCTCGACAGGCACTTACCACCTTTTTAATTGATCCATTCAATAATTTGGCTGTTTGTTTAAATTATATAAACAAAGAATATACGGGATAAGATTTATTAGTAGCAGACATGGAAATCATCTCTTTCTTATTTTGGATATATCATTCCTAATACTTGAAATTCTCAATTTCTCCTGTAATGCTAAATTAAAAAGAACACTTCACAAACTATATACTTTTCCTTAGAAAGAACGTTCGTAACGTCCTCTAAAAGCCTTTGATAACAACTGGGCAAAGGCCCCAGCAAGGTGGACAATTACGAAAGTTAATGATTCTCTTGATGACACGACTGTCCCTGGGGCAATAAAACCACACATTATATTTTCCATGGATTAGGTTTGTCATTGTATTTATTTATCCTTCTAATAATAATTTATTCTTCCTATTATTTAAGCTAAGCAAACAAAAAAACAAACCAAATCAGAAATAGAATTGGTTTGTTTTTGATTACATTGTTATCACTTGCCATTAAATCATTACCCATAAGTAGAAAAATCTTTTTAAAATTTCATAGACATATGTCTATACCCTTTCTTTTTTCCGTCATAGGTTAAGTAGATAGTAAGAGGAGGTGTTATGATATGGGATCTTATAATGCAAGTTATGGTGGTTATGCTGGATATGGTGCTGGTGTCGGGGCAGGTTATGGTGCTGCTGGCTACGGTACCGGTGTTGAGGCAGGTTATGGTGCTGGCTATGGTACCGGTTATTCCGGATGTGCACCAGTTGCTCCAGTTGCTCCAGTAAGAAACAATGGCTTTATTATGCTAGTAGTCCTTTTTATCCTGTTAATCATCGTTGGTAATAATTATCCGGTAGGTCGTGCTTGCCCTCCAGGGACAGTACCTGTTACCTGATAATTAGAGCTATTTAATAAATTTAAAGATACAGGAGGTGAAGTTCAATGTTCGGTGGAAACAATGGTTTCATATTACTAGTGGTTCTTTTTATTCTGTTAATCATAGTAGGTAACAACTACCCAACGGGTGAAGTTGGCTACTAAAATTAAATAATTAAATTGTATAATCAAATGCAACTGCTTATAACACATTCGTTACATTTAATATTGTTATTTTGTTATTTCATAGGCTTATCAATCAACTATCATGTTGAAAATTTCATATTATAGTTAAAAGCACGTATAAAGAGAAATGCTAGAGCATCGTAAATGGTGCTCTACATGTTCCAGGATTCGTTTCCATAGATATTGTAGCTTTTAATTTTGTATAGACATTTGTCTTAACTCCTCTCGATTTTCTGTCATAGGTTAAATAGATAGCAAGAGGAGGTGAACAGAAATGAAAAGTTATTGTGCAGGATATGGTTCTTATGGATATGGTGCTGGTGCCGGAGTAGGTTATGGTGCCGGTTACGCTGGGTGTGCACCAGTTGCGCCAGTAAGAAATAACAACGGATTTATATTACTAGTCGTTCTTTTCATCCTGTTAATCATCGTTGGCAATAGTTATTCCCGGTGAAGTATGTCCTCCAGGGACAGTTCCTGTTGGAAAATAAGTAGCCATAAGTTTTTAATACGGAAAAAATCTAATGACAACTCAAGGGGGTGAGTATACATGAGTTACGCAGCTTTCGGAGGTAACAATGGTTTCATATTACTAGTGGTTCTTTTTATTCTGTTAATCATTGTTGGTAATAACTATCCAGCAGGTGAAGTTGGATACTAATAGTTGATTAACTAGTAAGATAAGGTATTATCTAAAGATGTTTTTCCTAAAACTTTAGGAAAAACATCTTTTTTCTTTCCTAAAGGAGGGCTGCCTTTTCTAAGTAATGTGAACATAATAAAGAAATTTATAAGCGGTCGAAATTGCATCTTCGACCGCCACTTTCTTTAAATATAGCTGACAATTCTTTAGTCTACCAGAGCTGAATTGCAAAAAGTTAAAGTTTCTCGAAATTCCAATTGACTCCAAGTAATTTTCAATTATTTTTGGAAAACAAGTTAAACTTAGTTATTAAAAAAACTCTTTAGTTGATTCTCACTAGGCATTTGAATTGCATAACTAAGGTCACTATCACCCATATTGAGGATATACGGATTTGTTGCTTCAATTACTTTAAATTTCCAATGTGGGGGAAGTTTTGTTGTAACTGATTTTGTATCTGGTAACATCATTTTCTTTTCAAATGCTTTTAGTTTGGCCATTAAATATTGATCTTGATAACGGACAAGTAAGTATCCCTCTTGTTCTTCTGAATTGAAGGAATCCATAATATTTACGCCAATATCGAATAAATTGTTCTTATTTTGTACAGATGGAGAAATGACAAATAATTTTCCTTTTCGAAAAACTTTGGTATTTCTTTCTTGGATTAATCCTAGGTCATTAACTAAAAAGTCTAGATTTACTTTTGAGGATTCACGGGCAGTTGCCATTGATACTCCACTCCTTAAATTGATAACTGATAATTCAAGTATATCTTATTTAACTCGTAACTTCATATGGAAAATTTTCGATAAAAGAAAAGATCAACAAAAATTAAAAAACCAATCCCCTAAAGAAGATTGGTTTTTCGAGATTATAGCTATAAACTGTGTCTTAAAACCATGCAGCCCAAATAATTAATAGGAGTACTAGTAAAACAATGATTAATCCAAAAGAAAAGTTTATGCCGTATCCAGCAGGCGCAATAGGTGCACCCGTGGTATATCCTGGATGTCCATATCCAAATCTATTTCCAAATCCCATAAGAACCCTCCTAACATACATAAATTTGATTTTATTCTTGTTGAAATCCAGCATTTAGTAGACCTAAAACGGAGGAAGTTTTTTAACTTTACCTCCCGAAGCCAAAAGACCCCTTTTATGTCCATTCAGTGAATTTTTATATCGATGGTTTCAGGGATCTCTTTCCGTGATATTAAATGTTTGTTGGTGTTACAATATCGAAATTCGGGTATAAAGATTGTAATTAAGGAAAATCTGATTTTGGGGTGTTTATATGAACATATTTGAGTCGAATGGTGTCTCTCTAGCTTATGAAGAGTTTGGTCAGGGTGTGCCGCTATTGCTATTACATGGACTGACTGGAAATCGTCATATGTTTGATGAAGACGTAAATGTATTTAAGAAATATTTTCGTACAATTGTCTTAGATGCACGTGGTCATGGGGATTCTGACAAACCAGCTACTTATACATACCATGATCATATTGATGATGTGTTACGTTTATTAGACCATTTGAGAATTGACGAGTGCTATTTAATTGGCGTGTCGATGGGTAGTTATATTGCTCAGGGTGTAGCCATTGCTTCACCAGAACGTGTAAAGAAAATGATATTAGTTGCAACTAAGTCAGAAGGAAAGACTTCTTCTTTACAAGCCTTGTTTCTAAAATATCAGAAAGATTTAGAAGGTCTGTCGTTTTCCCATAAAGTATTGAAGGTCTCACCTTATATGTATCATGATTTAGGTGCAATCGGCCAGTGGCGCAAAGAAGCTTCGAAAAAAAGTATTCCTCTGAAGGCTGATGAAATTGTCGCAGCAAATGCTGCTTTAAAGGGGTTTGATTTTCGTCGTGATTTGCACCTTGTGAAAGCTAAAACACTTGTCATAAGCGGAGGTCATGATGAGTTAAATCCTCCTGAAGTAGGCCGTGAGACGGCTGTCTTAATTCCCAATGCAACGTTTGTTGAATTTAACCAGTCTGGACATGGACCAAATGTAGAGCAACATTTATTATATATGGATTTTGTTTTAGAGTTTTTTGATGTGAAGTAAATAAATGTAGAAGTAGCTCAGTTCACTGAACTGAGCTACTTCTAGATATTTATTGTTTTAGTTTAAAAAGTCCCAAGTAATTCAAATTGAATAACGATCACAATTGCGATTAAATATAAAAACATTTCACTTAAAGTCAAAATAGATTGTTTGGGATGTTCTGTATATTTCCACTCAAAAAATGCTCTTACAACAGTCTCCAATACTGAGAAAAAGATTAATGCAATAAAAAACCAGTAGATGGAATCGTAATAATAAAACAACAGCACGTAAATTAGAATGATTAAAGTTATCGAAGAAATAATTTTCAAACCCTTATCAATTTTGCGATGTAATTCGTTTATGTGATTATAGGAAAAGAATTCTCTCTTTTCTTTTTCAATGTTGAGTAGTTTTCTCAGAATAACCTTAACTATAGAAGTAACAACAAAAACAATTAATACAATTAAAACAAATTTAATCCAAAACATTCAATTCCTCCTGTTCCACTAAACTTCTACATTAATAAAAAATCAAACAAATTCATAGTTCTTCAATTCGATAAATCTGCCTATAAAACAATAGATAATCTGATAGTCATTTCACATTATATTTTTAATGTTTACGTTTGGAAACGGAACCTGTTGCAACTATTGGATGTTTTTTTTGAATAAGTTAGAACGGCAAATCTTCGTCCTTGACCTCATTACTTTGACCGCTTTCTTGTTGATCATCTTCTTCTAATTCATCAAATGTGACTCCATAAGGCATTCCGCCTTCTGTATAACCTGCAATAAAGGAGAATTCTCCAAAGACATCGTATTCATCTACTATATTTGTATTCTTTTTCTGTTTATTTTTATTTTTACTTTTCTTTTTTGCCATGATCAACTTCCTTTCTCCAAGTCTTCTACATATTGTTCCAATAATGCTTCTTGATAGCCTGCTTTGCCTGTTTGTTTTAATCTATCTGCAAGCTGTCTGAGCAGTGGATGGTTAATGGCCTCTAGTTTATTAGTTCGTTCACTAACGTCCATCATAGGTCGACTCGCCTCATATGAAGCGATGTCCATTTTCCAAAGATGGCATTGTCCTTTGTACCTGTCGAGTAGGCGCTGAGCCATTGCTAAGCCTTCAGGATCAAAATCACCTGCGTAATACAGTTCACATCCTGCTTGAACAAGTAAATCCATTAGTTTTAAAGCTGCTAACTTGAACTGACCATGCGTACAGACTAGCGGGGCTGAGTCATGCGCATCGAGAAGGGTAGAAAAGACTCCTGAGTTTTCCACGATATAGACGCGTTCCCCTTCAACCGGGCGTGCTTTATCAAGTTTTAATACTTCTCTCAACGGCACATTCCACGCACTTTTCGTGTCACAAGCCACTTTCCACATCGGGTGAATAATGCCATTCACATTGCCAATTAAGTTTGCTACACTGACGTCATTCGATAGGTCATCGCGTAAAATAAAATGCTTTAGTAACAGTTCATTGACTTCTTCTGTTGATGACAATGTTGATGCCATCTCTCCACTTTTGACTCGCAATATATGAAGAAGTAGCTTTCCTTCTACAGTGTGCAAGTCAAAACTATGTGGATTACCGGTAACCCGTTGACTAAAGAACGGGAGACGCTCGTAATCGGTTGGTAGTAAGCTGATGGCTAACCTTAGTTGGATTAACTTTCCCTCAAAATTAGGTTCTCGCATAAGACGTAATATCCGCTGGACATCCATCGTTCGTGCTTGTACAACTTCAAACCAATCGTCAAGCTCCGTGTAAACTAAGTGCCACTCACCTATGCGTTCATTTTCCTCGACCAACAGTTGCTTCGTGCGTTCTTTTCTTGAAATGAATGACTCGTTAAAATAGGCTTCTAGCAACTCTAGCAGGGTTACATCTCCATACTTTGTTTCTAGTAATGCATCCTCAAATTGGACAAGCTTAAGTGTTTTCTTCGTTTGTAATGCATCCGTCGTTGTTCCGATAAACAGGGCTAATTCTTGCAATTCATCATCTGGATACGCATCGATTTTTACTGCCCCACTCAAACGACCATAAGATTCAAATTTTCTTCGAAATTCACGAAAAACTTTATCATACACCGGAATACTTTTAAAATACTTGACCGCCTCAGCTATATCGGTTTGCATACTAGTCACCCTTCCATTGCCATCCTTTGTCCGTCCCACTTGTAGCGAATGACGGTTACATAATCAGCATTTTTCGGACGCACTAATTCGCAGATGGCAAGACCTTTCACCGTTTCATAATCTCCCCATAATACTTGAGAGTTCATGATGTAATTGAAACCTAGCTTTTCGACGATTTCAAACATCTCATTAATATTGTTTTCATCGACTCCAGCGAATGCTTCATCTAGTGAGACGATAAACGGTGCAAAATCTGCCGCTTCTTTGTAGCGAGAATAACACGCCGTAAAGAGCGGGATGTACATCGCCATCGCTTTTTCTCCTCCACTAAACGTAAAGAACTTATGGTTGGTAAGTTCTCGCCTTGGTTCATTCGGTTTTTCATACGATAACTCGAACGAAAACCATTTGCGGTAGTCGAGTACCATTTTTAACACTTGAAGCAATGTTTGCCCATCGCCTTTTTCTTCTACCCAACGTTTTGCAGCCTCTATCTTGGAGCGGAAGTGGGCTGAAATGCGTTCCAAATCATCATCTTTTAACAATGCCTGATTTTTACGCAATAATAATACCAAATCTTTCGTATCGAGTTCAGCTTCTGCATCAGCCGTTCTTGCTTTCCATTTTATAGAAAATTTCAAACCGGACGAGGAGTCACTTTCTTCCATGATGTCTCGCATTTTTTCTGTCCACTTCTCTGCACGCCCTATACGGGAACGAAGCTTATTACCTACAGAATTAAATAAGATTTCTTTATATAATGCTTCGTCTTGTTGATTCAACCGGTTTTGTTGAATGAGTTGATCATTGACGAGTTCTTGGTAAAGGGAATTTGGCGACACTTTCACGCCACGTTTATCAAAGTCGACGAGACGACGTGTTGTTTTCGTTTTCCAAGTTGCTAGATGTGTTGACCAATCTTCATTGGTCACCGCATCCATCCATGCTTCGGAGTCACTTTGCAACGTATATTCACGCATGCGATATTCTGTCATTTCACGTTCACTCGTCAAATACGCATTGGTCAAATTGCGTTCAATAATGCCTAAATCTCTGGTTGTTTCTACTTTCAGTAAAGGGAGCCAGTCTTCCAGCTTTTCAAGATGACCTTCCACTTCAATCAAACCACGCTCGGTTTCCGTGTGAACTGCTTTCTTCCAGCTTTCTTGGAGTTGTCTCCAAAATGCAACGGTTGATAAAAGACGCGTTTCTTTTTCTGCTAGTTTATCTTCATTGGCCAATTGATGTGGGAGTGCTTGGTTTTGTTGCTTAAGCGCTTGTTCAAGTGCATTTAATTTTGCTTGTACACTCTGAATTTGTTGTTGAATATCTTCTGCGCCTTCTTGTTTCAGTTGTTCCACTAGCTGGTCAACATGCGCTTGTTGAGACATAACATGATCTTTTACAATGGCTTCATTGCCTTTTGTCTCATCGACTTCTAGTTCTAACTCATTTAATGTATGTTCAATAGCTATTAGGTTGCGCTTCGCATCACTAAAGCGGTCGTGCAAGCGATGTATGGTTTCTAAGTTCTCTTGATAATGAGCCATATGGGTAAGAGCTTGCTTATACACCGAAAGCTCTACGTCGATTGGGATAGCTTGTGTTAAGAGATGTAGGTCGCGTTTGCCTATTTGGAAGGCTTTATCGAGCGCTTGCAAGTCTTTTCCAAGTATTTCAATGCGCTCACTTATACTCTTAATGCTTGATCGAACTTGTTGTATTTGCTTATAGCTTTCCCATAAATCTTTATTCATCGGGAAAGCTCTCCACGCTTCTTTTGAATAGGCAAATGCGCTCTTTATTTCGTCTTCCTGAACCTCAAGAAGTTGCATGTCATACTCGAATCCAATGATTTTTTCTTGTAACGCCGCAATAAGTTGGAGCCGGTAACGTTTTCTAGCTTCTCGGCCAATATAACGCACTTCCTCAACAGGTAGGGCATGCCCTGACATAATACCAATTTGATATGTCCCGTTTTCACTCACAGACATTGAACTATTGCTTTCCCCAATCAGAATACTTTGTAATACTTCTTGTACACGTTGTTGAGACACGAGAGTTTGCTCAGCATCTGGCTCAATCAAGTCAGCCAGTGTATACGCTAGTTCTTGTGGATTAGGTTTTAGTATCCGATCATGCTCAATTTTATCCGTGTCCTCTGCAATTAACGCATCCAGTAACCCTGTATCCAGTAATGCACTTTCAATTCGTTTTTGTATATCACTTGGTACATGGCTACGAAACTCAATGACTTCATAAAAAGCAGCATGTGCTATGTTTTTTTCTTTTAATGCCATCCGGGCATGTTTTGTGGCACCTTCCCTACGTGGTTCTGGATCTCGTTTAGATTGCCACTCAGTAATTTCTTGACGATGCACATGCAATTGTTGTTGTACTTGTTGTTTTTCGGTTTGTAGTGTCGACCGATGATCATAAAGTGTTTGATCATAAGCTTCAACTGCTGGTTGGAAGATTCCCTTTACTTGATCCATCGTGTAGACATCATACAAATCTTCTAACCTACGTGAAGCCAGTTGAATCGCTGAATTATCAAAGGTAAATATGGAATGACTCCCCATCCATTGATGTATCTCTTCGGTAAATCTTGCTTTATCTTCGGAGAAGGTATTCTCCCAATCTTTTTCATAGACTTTTTGTGCGTCTCGTTCTTGATCAAGTGATGCGACCTCTTGACGTTTTGATTGAATGGTTGTGCGTAGACTTTCAACTTCACGCATTTGATCCATCGCTTTCGTCAGAGATTCTTGGTGCTTTCTCACTTCTTGTTTCCAGATGTCAAAATGGAATACGTCCTGCTGATGACGGTTATAGTCATCGGCATTTTGTCCATGATGCGTAAACCCACTTTCTTCACTTTCATATGAAAGATCATCGATTTTTTGTGCAATATCAGCTTGAAGTTGTTGGATTTGTTCCTTCACATCTTCTACTTCTCGCTTTTTCGCTCTTTCGCGTGATGTGAGTTTATCTAAACGATCAGAGATGCTTTTGTATTCTTTTCGTAGTCGTAGAAGTGTTTCTTCTTGTTGTGTCTTCTGTTTACTAAGTGCCCACACTTTATGAGATTGTAGTGATTCCTTTAAGTGGTTTTGCGTGTCGGTGTCCGCTTCTAGTTGTTGAATATTTCGTTTAAGTTGTCGTAATTCTACTTCCGCTTGTTCTTTCAATTGCTGTGTAGCGTTTAAATCGCGTTGTTCATTGTTCAAGCGATTTGTGACCATCTTCCATTCTTGAAGTTGCTCGTATAGGTAGCGATGATTATAAGTGTCGTATGCCTTTTTCACACTTCCGATCGCTTTTACTTCTCGGTCAAGTTGTTCAATTTGTTGTTTCGTTTGATCCATTTGCTCAATCGTATCGGACAAATAGCGTAAGTCTTCGTCGGTTAAAGGGGGCAGTGCTTTTTCTAATATTTCATAAATGACGGTTGGTTTATAGTCTTTTGATAACTTGGGACTACGCAATTGAATTAATAGCTCAATTAAATCTTGATATGCGTCAATTGTTTCAAAGCCAAAGACGTGTTTATTAACAAGTTCCATGTATTCTTGGTTGGTATCTACGACCTCACCACCGTCACCAATCACTGTTTCAAGTTCTTTTTTAGATAACGGTACACGTACACGTTCTTCCCCTTGTCTTTCCATTTTATAGAGTTCAAGATCTTCTTTAATTCGTCTATTATCTGTAATGACGAACCCCCAAGATTTCAAAGCTTTATTACGTTTCGCCTGAAGTCCAATGCCTGTGGTAACGTATTGACCAGTTTCTTCTTTTTTATACTCGATGAATAAATAGCCCGTTCGTTCATCACGATTGGAGATTTCTTTTTCACCAAGCAAGTAGTCTTCTATGCGACGCGATCTCGAGCCAAACGGATCTAATCGGTCAGGTGTTTTTTTTGCATCAAGTAAGATCGGTAGAAAACTTTGCATGGTAACTGATTTCCCAGAACCATTGCTTCCTCGCAGCAGTAATTTCCCTTTGTGGAAATCAAAAATTTCTTCATCGTAATACCAAAAATTCAAAAGTCCGGCACGATTCATTTGCCATTTATTCGTCATCTGTAAATGCCTCGCTTTCTATAAAATCTTTCGGATAATGTCCGATTAGACGTGCTGCACCAGGTTTTATGATGAGTATTTCCATTTCTTGATCAACCGTCACAAGTTCCCATTCAAACCAAAGATCGATTAATTGGCGGGCCGTCTCGCTCACCGATTCCTCTCGATGTACTTTGCTCCATCCATGTCCCCACGTTTCCTTCACTCTTCGCACTAACTCTGTAAATGCTGACAACGGAAGGCGTAAATGGCCAAGTTCATTGACATCCACTTCTTCTGAACGAATCGTCGTCATTACTTGTAGCGCGATGCTACTAATGACACGTTGATCTGGAAATAGTATGTAGCGGCGCTTTCGCTCAGGTAGCGTTAACATCGCTACATTTTTAAAAACTTCTAGTTTAAACGGAGTCATCGTTTCTAAATCTTCTTTTAACCGATTTCGATAATTTCGTATGTAGGCAAAATCTTCATCTTCTGTGTGTTCACGATGAACGACAGGAGACATAAGCAATTTTCGATAAACACGTTTTCTTCGTTGATCCTCGGGTGAACGTTTCCACTCACTTGCAATCATGTCGTCCATAGATGAAAGATTGTATAAATCATCTGGATACGACTTCATAAAATAACGCGCATGAACAGACACTTGATAGAGCACTTCTTCTTGCTCATCCGCTTGAAATAACTCTAAATTGCCATCAATTGTTTTAATAAGAGACAACTCTACCATTTTATTCAATGCACGAACGAGCGATTTGCGGTGCTGATAGTTTGTCCAATCAAGCGGGAACTCTCCGGGATAAAGTTCTTGAATGCTTTCAGTGACATCTGTAAGTAAAAATAGTTCATCAATTGCTTTTTGTTCTGTAAATGCCATTGCACAGCAAAAAACCGTGTAGTCCATCGGTGCTTGAAAATCTTGCATGCCCATCCAACTTTGTGGTTCGACCGGGATCTTTTCTAGTTTTATAAAATGTTGGTGTACAACTAAATCAAATCCCAACTTTTCGCTAATGTATCGACGCAACTTATGTTCACGATCTCGTATCAACTGATAAAGCTGTGGTTCATTTGAACGAAGAACCCAAAACTTTTCGAATAAGGAACCAAGCGCTTCTTCAAGTTTAGGATCGCTTTGTTGTATCACTTCATTCATACGATTACCTCATTTCGTTCAAACTGAATCGTCACATTTGGCATTTCTAGCACACCATCTGGTGATTGTAACTGTGTGCGCTCGTCCTTATGAATGGTCACGTGAATGACTGCCCCAAACTCCGTTTTAATCTTTTGATCTTTACGTAGCATTGCTTTTCCAATCCACGACAGTAAGATTTTACGTACAGACGATTCAATTATAGGTAAATGAGCCAGTTGAATTTGACCGTTTGATATATATTGTTCGATGAGTGTTTGTTCCAGTTGCCGTTGTTCCATATGGCGTTGCTTCGCCTGTTGCTTTTTCTCTTCGTTATTTCCCATGGCTGAGGCGCGTGTTTTTTCTCGGTATTGTTGAATTCGTGGCTGCGTTTCATGATCCATTGGCTGCTCGTCCCATACATCCGTGTATATATCGTCTGTCGGCTCATGATCAGAATGGAAATGTTTTGTATGAAAAACGCCAAATGCAACAGCAGATAATTTATGGGCTTGTTGCACATCTTCCATTGCATCAAACCATTTGGCAAGGTGTAAGTAGTCTTCCTTGCGACTACGAAATTGTTGGTTTCTTTCACCCAAACGCTGGACGATGCGCGTAATGCGACGGATTTGTTCATCCGTTTGTTGTTGTAAATATTCAAATTGACTCTCACCTGAATCTCCTGAGACAAACCATTTTTTTAGAATATCCCATCTTTCTAAAAGCTCCTGCATTGGATCAACTGCTATATCTTCTAAACGAAATGTTTTATTTTGATGAATCACAACGTTTTGAAAAAACCCTGTGAGTTGAGCAGAAGGAAGTGTCCGCATTAATTCTTGAATGTGCGCAGCCGTTTTTTGAGAGGATAAAATGAAATCTCGCAAGTATGTAGTGAATTGGTCTTTATATAGTAGAAAAGACTCCGATTTCATACGCTCATTGGCATCCTCACTGCGAATATACGCAAAATAATCAGATGTATTTTGTCCGATTTTTTTGAAGTGCGTTAAAATATCATCCCAATAACTTGCACACTCTTCTGGTGATGCATCTGCATGCGTTTTTAGTTTGGTTAGCGCTTTATACAACTTTTCAAACTGTGTCTTTTCAAGTGACCCACCAAATGTATCACCCGATTGCTCGAACTGAACAAGCATACGTTCAAATTCAACAGTATATGGGGTGCATTGGTAGCGGAAGCGTTTCTTTTTATACTCTTCAATTGTTTTGGCATTCCCGCTTTCTTGCTGGGCGTTTAAATTGCCCCACTTCACTAGCGCTGCCAAATCTATATGGAGTTCATCAATCGTATAGTCTCCAAAAAAAGATGAACTCTTTATATAATCGAATACTTCTTGTGGCAATAAGAACTCTTTCATTCGTTCATGTTGCAAATAAAAATGGCGAAGTATTGCTCGATATGTGGAACTTTTATCTGTCGCTAAATAAGTCGCTTCTTTGATTTTAGAAAATTGTTCTTCCATAGATATCCCGCCCGTTATAAAAGTATAGTTACTTCAATTGTACTTTATCTATCTAACAACTCCAAACGCTTAAATTGATAGGTTCTTGGACGTGGTTTTAGGCCCCAAATATTAACTGTTAAATTATAAGTCATGACCCTCGCTACATTAACAACCATTCTAGTTAAGGGGCTATTTCTATATTGTGTTTAGTAAGCTTCCTCCAAGGGAACTAGATTTATAACTACTTGATGAAAGCGAGGTGGAAGACATGAATTCCAGATACGTTGAATGTATAGATGCTTGTCAAGAATGTTTGGAAGCGTGTAATGTTTGTTTTGATTCTTGTACAAGAGAAGAAGATGTAAAAATGATGGCTGCTTGTATTCGTCTAGATCGTGAATGTGCAGACGCTTGTAGCTATGCGATTCAAGCAATGACACGCAATAGTCCATTTACCAAAGAGATTTGTGATTTATGCGCGACCACTTGCGATCGTTGCGGAGATGAGTGCACTCAACATGACCACGATCATTGTCAGCGCTGTGCAGAGGCATGCCGCAAATGTGCAGAAGCTTGCAGAGCCATGATAGCTTAATATAGAAGGAATATAAGAAAAACCGGG
>NZ_ALJG01000254.1 GCF_000286315.1 Paenisporosarcina sp. TG20
TTACTTGATTGAAGCGGAAGGCGGCGGAAAACATCTGCTCCTGCATCGCTGCGCTAGCTTCGTCGCAAAGAACTGGTCCAAATTCCCTTTGGTCCAGTTCTTTCCTACGGGATTAGCGGGACAGGTGAGACCCCGCAGTGAGCGTTAGCGACCGAGGAGGCTCGCCGCCCGCCCCGTGGAAAGCGTCCGCCTGGAGCGCAAATCAGCGGTTTCATATTAGAAACTACTCCTTAAAATTCCTGGAATACTGGTTTTATGGCTCACTAAATTTATATACTCTCTTATTTGTAAAAAAAGCAGTCAAATGAAATATCATTTGACTGCTACTTTTTTAGTTAACCCAGTTATTCGCATCTTTCGTGTATGAAACAAGTTCTTCTTCTTTGAAGAATAATCCGATTTCACGAACAGCACTATCTGCAGAGTCAGAACCATGAATAATGTTTTTGCCAACTGTTACAGCAAAGTCACCACGGATTGTTCCTGGAGCAGATTCTTTCGGGTTTGTAGCGCCTGTCATCAAACGAGAAACTGAAATGACATTCTCGCCTTCCCAAACCATTGCGAAAACTGGTCCAGAAGTGATGAAATCTACTAGCTCACCGAAAAATGGACGTTCCTTGTGCTCACCATAATGTTCTTTAGCAAGCTCTGGTGAAATTTGCATCAATTTTGCTCCAACTAAATGGAAGCCTTTCTTTTCAAAACGACCTACGATTTCGCCGATCACGTTACGTTGTACGCCGTCTGGTTTTACCATTAAAAAAGTTCTTTCCAATATAAACACTCCTTATTGTGAATCTCAACGAATTATACCCAATCTAGAGGATATTTTATCCACCGTAAAAATATTACCATTGTATTTGTCATTGTTCAACATATTAAAATTTACGTTTACCCATATAAAGTGCAATTTCACGTAAAGACTTTTTGGCTAAAGATGTCGGAAGTGCATTAATTTCATTTAAGGCTTTTTGTAAGTATAGATTACTTATCGCTTTGGATTTAGCAATCGCATCAGATTCTCTAATCCTTTTTACTAGAGCAAGCCGTTCAATCTCTGTCATATTTCCTGAGAGTGCATACTCTAGTGCTGGTCTAAATTCAGGAGAATCTTTTAAGAACAGAATTGGTAATGTGATATTTCCTTGGATTAAATCAGATCCTGCTGGCTTGCCTAGTTCCTTATCTGAAGATGTGAAATCTAAAATATCATCAATAATTTGAAATGACATTCCAACATAGTAACCAAACCGCTTCAAATGATTGGCAGTCTTCACATCTGCACCTGACACAATTGCTCCTAGTTCACAACTAGATGCAATAAGTAATGCGGTCTTTCTTTTAATACGTCTAAAGTAATCTTGTAGTCGTTGGTCCAACTTAAATTTATCTTCAATTTGAATTATTTCACCTACACAAATTTCGACCATTGCATGGGAAAGAATACGATGTGCTTGTGGGTTTTGAATTTTAGTTATGTATTCAAGCGCACGGGCAAAAATAAAATCGCCAGTATACATGGCGACTCGATTATTCCACTGTGCTTTCACAGTTAGTTTCCCACGTCTCATCTCCGAATCGTCGATTACATCATCGTGTACCAGAGATGCCATATGTATAAGTTCTAAGGGGACGGCTACATTCTTCATTTGATCGATTTGATAATGACCAAACTTACCTGCTAGCAGAACAAAAACAGGTCTAATCCGCTTTCCTCCCGCATGCAATAAATGAAGAGAAGCTTCATTGAGTAAGTCTGAAGACGAATTAACGGCTATTTCTAATTCTTTTTCGATAAAATCTAAATCTGAACGCATATCAGAATAGAGCATCTTCAACTTCATCTTTTCCACAACAGGCAACCTTCTCCCAATAATTAAACTTTTTTAATGCCCATATGTCTTGCAGCAGCTCCACCACTGTAAGGCTTATACTCAACTTGATCAAATCCAGCTTGTTCAAGCAGTTTTGCTAATGCTTTCATTCCTGGAAAATCTTTCGCAGATTCTTGTAACCAAGAATATTCTTTGTAACTCTTTGCAAAAAATTTGCCAAAGACTGGCATGATGTATTTAAAGTAAAATCGAAATAATTGCTTAAACACTGGTAGTTCCGATTGAGATGTTTCTAAACAAACGAACATTCCACCTGGTTTAAGTACTCGATGAATTTCTTTTAATACTTGTAAATAATCAGGTACATTACGTAAACCAAAACCGATAGTAACATAGTCAAACGTCGATTCAGCAAAAGGTAATTCCATTGCATTGCCATGAATTAGCTCAATTTGAGGATAATCTTTTACTTTCTCAATTCCAACATTTAACATGTTTTGACTAAAATCTAATCCTATTGCTTTACCATTTTGTCCAACCGCTTCTCCAATGGCAATCGTCCAATCTGCTGTTCCACAACAAACATCCAGAGCAGTACTACCTACTTTAACATCCATCCGGGACATGGTGTCTTCACGCCATTTTTTATGTTGTTGGAAACTAATCACTGAATTCATTTTATCGTAATTTCCCGAAATTTTTTCGAAAACTTCATGCACACGTTGTTCTTTAGTTTTGGTCATGCCTGGTCACCTTTCTCTCATGACTGACACATGCTCATTTAATTGCAGTTCATACAAGTCAACTAAGAATTGCTGAACAGAATGGTTGAGTAGGTGGTGAGATTGTGATATTTCTTCTATCATTTTAAATTTTTGTTTGGTTAGTTCTTGATTCAACAGTGCTAGCCATGTTTGTGGGTAACCTAATTCTCGTTCACTTTCTGTTAAGGATTCCTGAAAACGGGATCCTATCCCTTGTTTTACAAGTTCTAACTCATATTCGATACGATGAATTAACAAGCCTTGACGAACGAAAGTTTTATAAAAACTAAATCCATAATGGTCATAAAACTGCTCAATAGATAAACTTTCAATGGTTTGTATGGTTTGCATCCATTCAGTAAACGAAAGCTTTACATCATCGTATACAGATGCCTTTTTCTCACTAATATCGATAATTCCATTTGATAATGAACGAATTAATTGGATATTAGAATCTTTCGCTAATATCTGATAGTAAAGACCACTATAATAATCTCCTGCCAACACGGTTAACTGTTGGCCTTTAGATGAGGCATTTAATTCTTTAATTTGGTCATGTGCTGTTAGAGCACTATAAATGAATGCAACAGAAATAGCGGACTTCTCATGTTCATCAGTCCACTGATACCCGTTTAGTAAAGGTAAAAGCAAAAAAAATAAACGATCTTCGCGAAGGTCTGGTTCCCCTGTATGTTTACGAAGAGTCCGATGGCGTACAAACATCAATATTTTTGACTTCAATTGTTCAATATTTTGTTGTATGATTTTTTCGCTCATCGTACGTGCTCCATTTCGATTGGTTACCTGTGTCGTATTTTGTAATTATACCACAGCATGGTTAGTCATTCACTAAGACAGACCTATTTTTTAGTTTCACTATAAATTATGCCATGTGTTGTTTGTATTTCTGCTTTTCCGCGTATCTTGATCGCTGAAGTATGTTCAGTAAATTGAGCAATCATTACTTCTCCACGGTCTAATTTTTCGGAATGATGAAATTTAGTATCTGTCCCTCGTGTAAGACCGATAACATTAACACCATCTTCATCTGCCCGAATTACTATATATTCTGTTTGTGCCATTATACATTCTCCTTTGATAGCCATTTATCTGTTAGCATAGCATAACCTATTTCTTTGATTTTACAGCATACGCTTATTTCATTTGAATGAATGATACAATTTCATTGCGCTTTATATGGTCTTGTTCATAAACTCCACGCGCAACAGCCGTTACCGTTTTTGAGCCAGGTTTTTTAATTCCACGCATTGTCATACACATATGCTCTGCTTCCACAATTACATAAACACCATATGGATTTAGCATCTCCATGATTGAATCTGCAATTGTTGAAGTAATACGTTCTTGAAGTTGAGGACGTCTTGCGGTTGTTTCAACAGCTCGTGCTAATTTACTCAAACCTGTAACAACTCCATCTCTCGGAATGTAAGCAATGTGTGCTTTCCCGTAGAAAGGAACTAAATGATGTTCACACATAGAATGAAATGGAATGTCCTTAACTAAAACTAATTCTTCATGATCTTCATGAAAAACTGTTTTAAAATATTCTTTAGGATCTTCATGAAGTCCTGAAAACATCTCCGCGTACATTTTCGCAACTCGTTTTGGAGTATCAATAAGTCCTTCACGCTGCGGATTTTCACCAACTGCTTCTAGAATCATTTTTACTGCTTCTTCTATTTTTTGTAAATTAATCGTCGACATGATGGACGCCTCCTAATAATAATAAAACATAACTTATATCGCCCTTTATATATTCTTTGAGATTTCCTGTTAAATAGTCAACCAAAGTTGAACTAAAAAAGATGGGTTATAACATCGGATTTCTAAATGAATCGTAGCACACCATCAAATGTTACGCAAAATAGCTAAATTAGTCTATCTTTTTTTACGAAAGGCACTATTTCATTAAGAGATTGGACCTATCTCTATTTGCGAACTAAAAAAGAACGACCTTTGTGAAAATTCACAAAAGTCGTTCTTATGTAAGTACTACGCGAATTATTTCACCGCGTCCTTAAGAGCTTTACCTGGTTTAAAAGCAGGTACTTTACTTGCAGCGATATCAATTTCCATACCAGTTTGTGGGTTACGACCCTTACGAGCAGCACGTTCACGAACCTCAAAGTTACCAAAACCAATTAATTGAATTTTTTCACCTTTTGCAAGAGCGTCTTGAATTGTTTCAAATACAGCATCTACTGCTTTAGAAGACTCTTTTTTAGAAAGTTCAGTTGCCTCAGCTACGGAGTTTACTAATTCTGTTTTATTCACACCATTCACCTCCTCTCAAAGGGGATGGAATCTAATCATGTAAAAAGAGTATCATAACCAAAAAGGCTACGCAACAATATTTCGTTACAATTACCAAGTTAATGCAGAAAATACGCTAGTTATTAAAAAGAACAGGACTATTCGCATAGAAATAGCAAAGACCTGTTGTTTTTAAGAATTTAAAGATTTTTGAATATTACTACAAAAAAGAGATTATAGCTGTCCCAATAGTCATTTAAAATGACTTCTATGATCAGCCCTCTTTATCATATTAAAAATGTCTCTGTTAAACAAATCTAGTGATTTCCTTACAAGCTCTTTCGTGGTTAGAAACTTGCGGAGCGATGCAACGCACTTTCATGTTTCGAAGCTAGCGCAGCGATGCAGAAACAGAAACAGACGGACTATTTCTGAGGGCGAGCCGTGAACGTCCTCTGGTCTTTAGGATGTTCGTCACGAAGGCGTTGCCTCGCGAGGTGGCGTTCTTAGCTTTCGTTCCATAGTGTGATTCTGTGGGTCTCCAAGGCAACTGAAAAAGCTTACAGTTAAAATAAGAGTCCTTTAATACACGTTTTCAGTGCTTAGTGGATGCCTCCCACGAGAAGTTTAGCAGAAATCACTGCCAGTCTTCTCGCTCCGGCTACCTCTTGAAAGGCGTCTACACTGATTCTGCCTATGCATAATGGCCCACACAAAGATTGGGATTGTGGCATTGGCACACAACCTTTTGGAAGTGACAAGTACCCGACAACTACTTGTATAAGGAAAAAGTGGAAACATAAAACAGGTAAAGAAAAACTAGTCGTTTTTCTTTACCTGTTTTATTTTAGGGACTTGTTAGACAGCCCCTTGTATTTTTCTATTGGAAATTCAATACCATCTATGTTCTTGGTTAAGCCCACCTTGAGTAATCTAATTGACAATAATCAACTTTCACCCAGCAATAATTCACAAGGTTATTTCCGCTTCTTAAAGGATAAATGTTACCATTCCACGATCGCCCTCATTTACCATGCGTTCAATCGTTTCACGCATACGTTTCTTCGCATGTGTTGGAACAGCATCTGATTTAAAACGCATACTTTCTTTTAGCATTTCGTGTAATGGAGTTCCAAATAAGGACGTTTCCCACAGGGCTTCACGATTGTGATAGTAGGCCTCTTTTAAATCTTTTAATAGTTGTTGACTATGGAATTCTGAACCAATCAAAGGAGAAAATTCCGCTTCCATATCAACACGGATAATGTGAAGTGAAGGTGCCTTTGCTTTCATTCGAACACCGAAGAAATCATTTTGTTTGATTAACTCTGGAGCTGAAGGTTGGAAGTCTTGGACAGATGGTAATGAAACACCGTAGCCGCTTTCTTTAGCCATCTCAATTGCTTCATGGAAGCGAAGATAGGATTTTTTAGCATAAGACGATTCCTTAACATATAGCAGCCAATCTTTCTTTGTTATAATAGGTTCTTCTAAAAAGTCAAGATAGGCTGATTGAAATGCTTCATTTGTTAATTCAATTTGTATTGTTGCTTTGCCTTTTCCTGCATTTACTTCAATTACTTCAGCATTTTCAACAAAAGGCTCTTCAGCTAAGAATGATGCTAAATCTTTAACGTCTCGGATTTTGGCAACTTGCTGCGACCATGACTCCAATGAATTTTGAATTGATTCTTTTAATGGATGATCACTATCTAAAACGTCCATCCATTCAGGTTTTAATAATTCAAATGTGGTAACTGGAAATTCATATAGCGCTTCTTTTAAAACGTTTTGAATTTCATGTACCGTCATCTTATCAACTGCTGCGGCAATAACTGGTACATTATATTTTACTTTTAATTCCTGGCACAAATCAACTGCAAGATGATGAGCAGGCATTCTACTGTTTAATAAAACTACAAACGGTTTTCCAATTTCTTTCAACTGATCAATTATTTCTTCCTCAACTTGCTCTACAGCTGATCTCGGGAATTCGTTTACAGTTCCATCAGTTGTCATAACAATTCCAATGGTTGAATGATCTCGAATTACTTTGTCAGTGCCAATTCGTGCAGCTTCTTTGAACGGCATAGGCTCATTGCTCCAAGGCGTGTGGACTAATTTAGGGCCATTCTCATCTTCATGACCTTTTGCACCATCAATAATATAACCCACACAATCTGCCAAGCGAATATTAAAACTAAATGCATCATCACCGACTTGAATGCTAGTACCATGAGCTGGTACAAATTTTGGCTCAGCTGTCATAATCACTGCACCAGGAGAACTTTGAGGAAGTTCATCTTGTGCCCGTTGTCTATCCGCTTCATTCGTCATATTCGGGATTACTAAACTTTCCATTACTCTTTTGACAAAAGTAGATTTCCCGATTCGCACTGCACCAACTACACCAATATATACATCTCCATTTGTCCGTTCTGCTATTTGATGAAAAAGCTGTTCTGTCATATTGCTGCCCCCTTTTCCTACGCACTTTATCGTATGCACAAAAAAAACGTTTCATGCATATGCACGAAACGTTTGTCTCTATTTTTCTAATAAAAATTGTGGTTCATTATTTTCATCAATAGTATACGGAAGTGAATAGGCCGGAACAACTGGGTATTTATCTACTAGAAGAAAGCGAATATCTTCACCTGGTTTTACATCCGGATTATCTTCTTGAATTATACGATATAGCTCAATCGAGTAGTCTATATAAATCGTTCCATCTCCTGTAACTACTAACGGAAGATTTACATCAGAATAGGGGCTAGGAACAGTTTGTTCATTCTTATAACCCATGAGTTGATAATCTAATTTGTAGATATTTTCTGTAATTTGCTGATCTATGGGACCATATCCATTTATTCCGAGTTTTACATTTAACTCTCTAATTTTTTCAGCACTTCGTAAATCAACTAGTTTGACTGTTGGATTTTTTTCAACATCCATGATTACATACTGAAACAAGCCACCTTGTTCATAAGCATTTGGTGGAATTTCACTTAGATTGCTAGGAACAAGTTTTTGGAAATCAATTGGATATTTGATGTATTCATCAACATCTTGGTCTCTTGTTTTTATCGGTAATAAACCACTTGTTGATTCTTGAAATTGTTCAACAGCTTTTTGGACTGATGCTAGTTGTTCTTCATCAGGTCTCTGATTTTCAGTTCGTTCAGAGGTAGGATACATGCATCCAGACATCAAAACAGTAATTATAATAAGTAAGTTAACGTATAGTAATTTTTTCATTTGGCCACCTCAAGAACGTCCGGTTGGACCACTAAATACAATATAAATTGCACTTAAAAATCCAATTATTAGAAGTATATATGCAAATGCTGCAAAAACAAATTTAAACAAACGATTATTTATTTTGTTTCGGCTAACATAAATTAAACCCATAGAAATCATCATAAATCCCATGGAAGCAAAAGAAAGCCACATTTTGTCTAGTGATGACATAAACTTAACCACCCTTCACAGTCTCTCAACGAATAATTATAGCATTAAAAAACAAGAGAAGCAGACCTGCCATCTCTTGTTTAGTGACAATTTTATGATATTAATATAGATCTTCCATTTCATTTTTCTTAACGCGCTCCATTAATTGATCAACCGCTTGTTTAGGGTTAACCTGTTCAAATAACACCGCATTAAGAGTGCTTGTGATGGGCATGGGAACATTATGAAGAATAGACAACTGATAAGCAGCTTTCGTTGTTGAAACACCTTCGACAACCATACCCATTTGTTCTAATACTTCATCTAATTTCATGCCTTTTCCTAGCAAGTTTCCAGCACGCCAGTTTCTTGAATGGACACTTGTACATGTCACAATTAAGTCGCCAATACCTGTTAAACCAGAGAATGTTGAGGGATTTGCACCCATTTTGGTACCAAGACGGGAAATTTCAGCAAGGCCTCTTGTAATTAAAGCAGCCTTCGCATTATCACCGTATCCTAAACCATCTGATATCCCTGCACCTAGTGCAATAATATTTTTTAGGGCACCACCAATTTCAACGCCAATGACGTCTAGGTTTGTATACACACGAAAATACCCATGCATAAATAAATCTTGTACTTTTTCAGCATATCGAATGTCTTCGCAGGCAGCTGTTACAGTAGTAGGGTGTTTTAAAACCACCTCTTCAGCATGACTTGGACCTGATAGAACAACAATTTCTTCTATCAAATTAGAAGGTATTTCTTCTCGTATTATTTCAGAGATGCGTTTTAAAGAATCAGGTTCTATTCCTTTAGATACATGAACAAATAGAACGGGCTCTTGAATCCATTCTTTTAGACTACGACATACTTCACGAATCCCTTTAGTAGGCACAGCGATTACTATTATTTTTCCATGAGTGGCAGCTTCTTTTAATGATGAAGTAGCCATCAACGACTTGGGCAGTTCTATTCCCGATAGGTATTTCTCATTTGAATGTTGTTGATTAATTTCGTTTGCTTGGTCTTTACGATGTGACCATAACAAACAATTGTGACCTTTTTCTGCAAGAACAATACTTAAAGCTGTCCCCCAGCTACCGGCACCTAAAACAACTACTTTTTCCATTTTAGAAAACTCCCTTGTTAATACAACTTACGTTCTTGCTCGAATAATAATGCGAATTGGTGTACCTTCAAAATCAAATGATTCACGAATTCGGTTTTCAAGGAATCGTTCATATGAGAAATGCATTATTTCTGGATCATTTACGAATACAACAAATGTCGGTGGTTTAATAGCAACTTGTGTAGCGTAGTAAATACGCAGACGACGCCCTTTGTCAGCAGGAGCAGGGTTTCGTGCAACTGCATCTTCAATTACTTCGTTTAAAATACTCGATGTCACGCGCATTGCGTGGTTCTCACTAACACGATTGACAATTGGTAAAATTGAGTGTACTCGTTGCTTTGTTACCGCTGAAACAAAAATAATTGGAGCATAACTTAAGAACAAGAAGTGATCACGAATTAATTTTGTTGTCTTATTCATTGTTTTCTCATCTTTTTCAACTGCATCCCATTTATTAACAACAATGATGATTGCTTTACCCGCTTCGTGGGCGTAACCAGCTATTTTTTTATCTTGTTCTTGAATACCTTCTTCTCCATTTAACACAACTAAAACAACGTCAGAACGTTCAATTGCACGCAGTGCTCGAAGTACACTATATTTTTCAGTGCTTTCATAGACTTTTCCTTTTTTACGCATACCAGCAGTGTCGATAATCACATATGGTTGATCTTCGTATTCATATTGTGTATCAATTGCATCACGAGTTGTTCCTGCAACATCACTAACAATTACACGATCGTCACCCAAGAAACTATTTACTAAAGATGACTTCCCAACATTTGGTCGACCAATTAATGAAAACTTGATGACGTCTTCTGGGTAAACTTCTTCATCTTCTTCTGGAAAACTTTTCGCTACTGCATCTAATAAGTCTCCTAGACCTAATCCATGGGAACCTGAAATAGGGTATGGTTCACCAAATCCTAATGAATAGAAATCGTAAATCATTGGACGCATATCAGGATTATCAATCTTGTTAATAGCTAATACAACAGGTTTTTTTGTTTTATATAACAATTTAGCTACTTGCTCATCAGCAGACGTTACCCCTTCTCGCCCATTAGTCAAGAAAATAATAACATCTGCTTCTTGAATGGCAATTTCAGCTTGTGCACGGATTTGTTCTAAGTAAGGCTCGTCCCCAATATCAATTCCGCCTGTGTCTATAATGTTAAATTCATGTGTTAACCAATCTGCCGCGTTATATATACGATCACGTGTTACACCAGGAATATCTTCCACAATGGAAACACGTTCTCCAACGATTCGATTAAAAATTGTTGACTTTCCAACGTTCGGTCTACCAACTATTGCTACTACCGGTTTAGGCATATTTATTTCATCCTTCCAAATTCTTCTCTAAGGTATTATACATAAGAATAGTGCAAAACGCTATGAATGCTCGACGAGGCACTGAAAAGTATCTCTTTTAACCTCTTGTAGTAGTTCCAAGAAAAAACATTGATATAACTACTTCAAATCTTTATCATAATTGGGATTTCTAAAGCCAGTTAAGTTAGACAGTTGTCTTATATCCTAAATAAACGGCTTGATGACCTTCAAGAAGTGTTCAATAGCAGGATAAACACTCAAGTATGTCAATATCGTAACATCATCCTACTAATAAGAGCACTAATAATTATATGAACAAAAAAACAAGTCTAAAAATAACTTCTTAATATTTTCATCATTTTCCACTTATTTTAACCATTATTCATTTAACTAATCCCATCTCACCAATTTAACCACTGACATAATAGGATCTACAAAAGATTTTCTAAGAAAAACCGGCAAAGTACGGCTTGTCCTTTAAGCAAGAACACACAACTTTATGATCATTTGAAAAATATATATCAAACTGTATCTCATTCGGTTTCAGTGTCGCTTTGGACGTGCAAATTTACAGCACCATAACCTCAAGAGTAAAAGGGATGAGTGAAGTTTCACTTCTCTCATCCCTTTCTTACAGGCAATCTTGCAGCAGTTTTGCGCCCGACGCGACCCTTCAACCAAGGGGCATATCGTATTTTTGATTTGGGTCGACGTGAGAAAAGACACTTATTTTATACAGATGGGCGGCCGAAGATACTATTTCGGCCTTTTTCTTCATTTTTTAAGGTTGGGTAAATTCTTTTCGTAACCCTTGCGTAAGTCGAATTACTATCAATTGTTTAGGTAGTAGAAACAATTTTCTTCATGGAAACCCTTCGTTTAAACAGTTAACTAGAGATAACTAAAATTAGCTTTAGAATACTAACCTTTTTTTGTGAAAATATAAAAAATTATGAACTTTTTCACTACCATTCATCGACTTTTTTAGTTTTCTCCAGTTTGCTAACTAACTGCTCAATATATCCATGAAAGAACTAGTAAATGTGATCATAATTCATGTGGTTCTTGTATATAAATAGCGTAAACTGTACTCTTACTCGCCAAGTGGATGCTGAGATAGATGACAAGCGCCCATTTTAAGCAACAATGGATTATTTCACTTGATTAATTCAACTTCTTGTTATGATTGGGGCAACTTTTGTTCTTATATGGGCAACTCTTGATGTTATTAGGGCAACTTCTGTTCTTATTGGGGAAACTACCCAATTATCTCCTAATGTTAGTAACACCTTACATTAAAGATAGCCCCAAATCTTTAATAATTCATTCATCGTAGGGTTGATCACGCGAGAATAGTTAGCTAGACTCGAAAATCAGGGAAAACGACTTGCTAGATAGATTATATAGCTTCTGGCCCCAAAAAGACCCGCGGGTTGGCGCTTGGAGTAGACAAGCAACTCCAAGTTCGAAGCTGTAACTATATAAAACATATACTTTTGTATATCCCTAAGAAAAACCGGGCAAGTACACCCGATCCTTGTAAGAATGGTCACCATAGAAACCCGTTTATTTTCGCTACGGTGGACGCTTTTCTCGGGCATGGCTTCAGTTCAAAATACCAGAATTTTAATTTTCATGATGCTGCATTTTTCTATTATTTAAGGTACCAGTGACTTTCTTAAGGGGTTCTCTTCATAGGTGCAAAACACAAAATCGAGTCTCAAACAGCAATTTAAAACGAAATGATATTAGCATCGCTTTTAGCGGTGCTTTTTTGTGATTTTCTGATAGAAATTAATATAAAAAAACACTGATTAATTTCTCAGTGTTTTTCTAGTTCTAGTTTTAGTAAAGTAAACCTAAATTCCACCTCTGCTTATTCAACTAAAGCATCTCGTTAGTGCAAAAAGGAATTCTATAATTTTATTTCAAATTTATTTTTTTGATATTTTCTTAATAGTTTCATCTTCAATTGTAAACTCTCCTAAGAAACCTTTTATTTCAATATCTAATTTATACGAAGAATCTTCAAGATTCCGATATGTCCGATTCACTTCCATTACAAAGGTACCTGGTGAATAACCTCCGTGTACATTTTGCATTAAAATCGGTTCTTTACCATTTTTTGTTAGTTCAAGTTCAAAAGTATCACAGTTATAATCAAGACATTGGATTCCATAAGTATCTTCCATCCATCTTACTAAATCTTCATTATTCGGTTTTTGTTTGGCAACAATTACAGCACTTGCAACCGCAATTATTACAATAATTATTAAAGTAAGCCAAAACTTTTTCTTCATACAATTCCCCCTAAGGTATATACACTTTCCTGCTAGCGTTAGTTTGAGAAACCAGCCTTTTTTAAGATCTCTGTTCTTGTGCTAAAGCACCTCGTTAGTGAAAACCTATTTTTTAACTTTAAGTAATATAGTAAACAATAAACCAATTATCACACTACTATTTATTTGATTTGCAATGCTTGGGGCGTGTTCAAAAAAGTAAATCATCACTAAGGTATATGCAATTATCCCAATCAACAGATATGCAATATTATCATCATTATTCAAGAATCCCCACCCTTTCAAATTATATATTGTATTGCTAAAACCTTAATTCCTTATTTCACTAACTTTGCTCGTTAATTTAATAAAAAAATAAAGTCCTCTCTTGAACATTATACCATCATTTTACAATTTATCCTGCAAAATATAAACTTTTCTGTTTTTAAAAACCGATGTAGACTGGATGTGCTTTTAGCATATCATTTAGCAGTAAGTTTAGTTGAATTACAACTTTCATTGTAGTGCGACTAAATAGGCTACTAAATATATAGCTGAAAATGATGATATTAGAGCAATAATGTTTATATATCAATAAGAAATGGACTGCCAATTCATATTCTAATTGATAGTCCATTTATGTTGTATTTTAAAGTTTTGCACCTCTGAAGAGAACCCCTTATGACTTTCTGCACTCTCTTCTTTTTAAGTTGTGTTTTCTTTTATGATCAATTCGAAAACATCTACTTGATTGAAGCGCAAGGCGGCGGAAAACATCTGCTCCTG
>NZ_ALJG01000255.1 GCF_000286315.1 Paenisporosarcina sp. TG20
ATTAAATCATCACGGATTCAGGACTGAGTGAGCGGAAAGTAGTTCTGAGTGAGCGAAAACCAGTTCTGAGTGAGCGGAAATCTAATCTGAGTGAGCGTAAAGTTCTAAGTGGATGAAAAGTATAAACTTTCTACACAATTTGTCAACTTAAAAAGGAGTTAATCGTACTGAGTAACTCCTTTAAGTTAACCCTTGTCCTAAAGCAAACTCTTTGTACAACTTATGAGAATCAAACAGCTCACTATGTGTTCCTGAACCGGTAATTTGTCCACCTTCTAATACTAGTATTTGATCTGCATGTAGAACTGTAGCCAAACGGTGTGCAATGACTAAAGTTGTTCTACCTTTCATGAGCAATTGCAAAGCGTCTTGAACTAAAATCTCTGAACCACTATCTAAATTTGATGTTGCTTCATCAAGTAATAAGATTTGTGGATTGTATAATAATGCACGAGCTATAGCTATTCGCTGACGTTGACCACCTGATAATTTCATGCCGCGCTCCCCAACTAGTGTCTCGAAGCCTTGGGGAAGATTCTCTATAAACTCCCAAGCATTAGCTGCAATGGCTGCTTCTTTAATTATTTCGAATGGTGGATTTTGTTTAAAACCGTATGCGAGATTGTCTAAAATAGAACCACTCATTAACGGACTTTCTTGAGATACATAACCGATTCGTCCACGCCAATCCCCTAAAGGTAAATTAGTTATGTCTGTATTTCCAATATAAATTGTTCCACTCTCTGGTTCATAAAAACGTTCTAACAAAGAGAAAATCGTTGTTTTTCCGCCTCCACTGGGACCAACAAATGCCGTTACTGTCCCAGGTGTTGCTTCAAATGTTACATCTGTTAGTATTTTCTTGTCTTCTGAATAAGAAAAGTAAACCTGTTCAAATCGAAGGGATTCTTTATTAATCACTGGAGATCCGGTAATTGATTCATGGTCTAGCTCCAACATGCCTTGAATTCGTTCCGTTGCACCGACTGCTTTTTGATAAGCTGTGAAGAATGAAGCCATTTGAGCAAATGGCACAACTATTTGAAACAAGTAAAAAATAATGGCGACGAGGGAACCAGGAGACAATTGTCCATTTGAAACTTGCATGCCACCATAACCTAAAATCACAACAAGAATCCCCATCATAATTAACGTCATGATAGGTGAAATAATGGATTGAATGCGTGCTTCTTTCAAACCGAATTGAAACAATTTCCCGATCGCTTGATCACCTTTGACACTTTCCGTTTCTTCTGCACGGTACGCTTTGACCAAACGAATATCTGACAAAACTCGACCTAGTAAACCAGAGAATTGAGCCATTTCTTCTTGTGTACCTTTTGCTACTTTATGCATTTTTCGACCTAAAGGTATGATAACCGCCATGGCAAGTGGTACACTCACGAGCAAAATTAATGTCATTTTCCAATCAATAAAGAACAATATGATGACTGATCCAATAACTGAAATAATCCCCGATACAAACGTAACCAAATGACCTGTTATCAGTTGCTTTAATATCGAGGTATCTTGAGTAATCCGGCTCATTGTTTCACCGGTTTCTTGCGAATCATAGTACGGAACCGGTAAGCGCAAAACTTTACGCCATAGCTTCGACCGTAAGTCGGCAACAATCGTTTCGCCTATAAAAGATAATAGATAATAGGATATACCGCCTGCGATTGCTTGAAATACGAAGACAATTAGCAATAAGGTGATTAAACGCCAATCAAAATTCGTAGTTGTTAAAGAATCAACTAAATCTTTTGTAACCAGTGGAATAATTAAACCGGTAATCGTCTCGGCTAAAGCTAAAAGGACGGCAAAGACTGTAATACCTATAGGCCATTTTAATGTGCGAATCAGTTGGATGAACTGTTTCGAAGAAGTTTTTTTAGTCAAACAATTAATCGTCCCTTCATAAAATAGGTATATGAAACTTTTTCTTATTAATTATAATTCAACGAACAATATTACGCGCTATTTCAACAATGTACAAGAAAACATGTTTAAAATCAGATAACTGAATCAATTTCATAATAAAAAATCTATCAATAAAATCCGAACAAAGTTGATTTCTGCTCCATGCAGACGCTTCTCGTGGGGCATGGTTTCAATTTCCACGGGTCAACAGGATGTTGGCCCGCGAAGACGTTGACTCGCGACGTGGCGTTCTTAGCCTTCGTTCCATTGTGACCCTGCGGTTACTTGTCGCAAAGATACTGGCTTTTGGCCAGCATCTTTCCTGCGGGGCTTTCAGCTCGTGCTGTTATACTGGAGTCGCCGCCTTGCGCTACAATCAAACGATACCTGTTTAAAATAAAAGGATTATTATCGAATTGAGGCGTTATGAAATTGACTCAACTTTAAAATTAAATATTCAAAACTAGGAAATTCACGGGTTTTTACTGTAATTTGATTCAGCCTGTTTTAATCGTTTTCTCCCTAAACTATATGTACATCAAAAAAGGAACTCCTCTTATGAGAGAAGTTCCTTTTCGATTTCATAGTATAAAATTCTATAGATGTTCTGACGTCAAAGGAGTTATGCTGATCAGTTTACCCTTTTTTAATTAACTATTTTTATGCTGGATTAGCTTGAATATCAAGTGTAATTTTAATATCTTCACCAACTAAAACTCCACCTGTTTCAAGAGCCTGGTTCCAAGTTAAGCCAAATTCTTTACGATTAATTTTGGCTTCTGATGTAAAGCCAACCACTTCCTGGCCCCATGGGTTTTTGCCGCTGCCTTCATATACAGCTTCAAATACAACAGGTTTAGTTACATCTTTAATTGTTAAATTACCTGCGATTTCATATTCATCGCCTTTTTTAGTAATGTCATTTGCAACAAATTTAATTTCTGGATAATTTTCAATGTCAAAGAAATCAGCTGAACGAAGGTGATTATCACGATCTTCGCTCCCAGTATTAATGCTAGCCACTTTAATGTTAAAAGCAATATTTGCACCAGTTAAATCAGTTTCGTTTGCTTCAACTTCAGCACCAAAATCACCGAAATTTCCACGTACTTTAGAAACCATCATATGTTTTACTTGAAATCCAATGCTTGAGTGAGAAGCGTCTATGTTCCATTTTTTCATTTTAAATTCCTCCAAATTGGTTTTTAGTTCTATAAAACACTATATGCGACATTTATCTTGAGGTCAATATATATGAATTAAATTATCTTCAAATTAGGATATATTTTTTGTGTCAATTTACTTTATTCTCGTTCTTTTCATTCTATTCCCATTCTATTAATCTTTAATCCTCTTCGGTTGTAATATTTATTAAGTTTTACAGTAAATTGTTAGTGTGGCTAATACCAGAATTACTTATCTTATTATCTGGTTTATAATAAAAGTAAATAAACAACATTTTGAGATATGGGTGTCATAATAGAGGATATTATAAAATTACAGGCAGAACTGCCTGCAAAAATTAAATGTAGAAAAGTTATAAATTGTAACAATTAGTATGGTACGTATAGTTATCTTGATAATTCACTTGTCAAATACGTCTTCAATACGCATACTATGTAATGAAATGAGTTAAACGAAAGGATTTGGCTTTTCATGACTAAAGAGCGTTGGCTTAATGAGTTAACAACAAAACTTCAAAAAGATTGTGTCAAAATAGATGAACCTCTTAACTTGCATACGATGACGAAAATGGGTGGGAGGGCTGATTTATTTGTAACCCCGACCACACAAGAAGAAACAATTTTTGTTGTTTCGTATGCTTATCAAAGAAAAATCCCATTATTATTACTCGGTAATGGTTCTAATATGGTAGTGCGAGATGGTGGTGTACGTGGTATTGTTTTAAATTTATCAAAGTTGAATTTAATTGAAATTAATGGAACTCGTATTTACGCACAAAGTGGTGCAGATATTATCGATGTCTCTAAAGCTGCAGCAAAGGAGACGTTAACGGGACTAGAATTTGCCTGTGGAATTCCCGGTTCTGTTGGTGGTGCGATGGTTATGAATGCTGGAGCATACGGTGGCGAGATAAAGGACGTCATTTTCCAAACGACAGTATTAACTGAAGAAGGTGTGAAGTTAGTGTTATCGAAAGAAGAGCTTGAGTTAGAATATCGTAATAGTGTTATTGCTAAAAAAGGATATTACGTGTTGTCAGCTGAGTTCGACTTAGAATGTGGAAATCAATTAACAATTGATGCAAAGGTAGCAGATTTAACATATTTACGCGAATCCAAGCAACCTTTAGAATATCCATCTGCAGGTAGTGTTTTTAAACGTCCCCCTGGTTATTTTGCAGGAAAGTTAATTCAAGATTGTGATTTACAAGGTAAGGGATTTGGTGGTGCTGAAGTATCAATGAAGCATGCTGGATTTATTGTAAATAAAAATAATGCTACGGCTACAGACTATATTCAAACGATTGAAATGGTTCGTAAAACAGTTCAAGAAAAATTTGATGTCTCTTTGGAACTTGAAGTGAAAATCGTTGGAGAAGGCGAATAAATTAACCCTCGAATTTTAAAATTCGAGGGTTTTTACGTGTATGTAATAGTAATTGCATTTAAACTTAAGAAACAACTTTAGCTACAGACAGGAGAATCTAATGGAAAATATTTCAACAGACTTTAATATATTACTTGTAGGAATTTTTCTTCTATGTGGAGCTATAATGACGAAGTTTTCTGCTAGAGCAGGTATACCGGCTCTAATTTTGTTCATGTTTTTAGGTATGTTTTTAGGTAGTGATATTACAGGACTAATCTATTTTTCTAATGAAAAAATTGCACAATTAGTCGGTATTGTTGCACTTATTTTAATACTATTTGAAGGTGGTCTTCAAACCCAATGGAAACACGTACGTCCAGTACTTAAAGGGTCAATCGTGCTTGCAACACTTGGGGTTGTGTTAACGACATCTATTGTTGCGATTGCAGCTCGCTATGTATTGGGTATTGGGTGGGTAGAAGCTTTTCTTCTAGGATCTATTGTAGGTTCGACCGATGCAGCAGCTGTTTTTTCTGTATTATCCGGTAAAAATATAAAGCAAAAACTTACTTCAACATTAGAAGCTGAATCAGGAACGAATGATCCAATGGCAATGTTTTTAACCATTATCTTTATTGAGTGGATTCTGATGCCTGACTTATCCGTATGGTCTATTGTCGGTATGTTTATTATGCAAATGGGACTGGGATTAGTCTTCGGATTTGGCCTTGGCTATATCGCATCTAAAACGATAAATAAGATTAAATTAGATGCCAGTGGACTTTATGCTGTGTTGTCAGTGGGATTTGCAATTTTTATTTATAGTTTAACTGCAGTGTTAGGTGGAAGCGGTTTACTAGCGGTGTATATAGCAGCTTTGGTTATTGGAAACCGAGAATTAACACAAAGTCATTCAATTTTAAGTTTTCACGAAGGGTTTGCTTGGTTAATGCAAATTACCATGTTCGTGATTTTAGGACTATTGGTATTTCCAAGTGACCTTGCCCAATGGGATCTTATCTGGAAAGGACTTATTCTTTCCTTTGTTTTAATTGTGATTGCTAGACCGGTTGCGGTATTTGTCTCCACTATTTTCTTTCCGTATACTGTGAAGGAGAAATTGTTTATGTCATGGGCTGGACTTCGCGGTGCGGTTCCAATCGTTCTTGCTACATTTCCTATGATTGCTGGAATTGATAACAGTACATTATATTTCAATATCGTATTCTTTATTGTTTTGAGTTCAACCTTATTGCAAGGATCTACTATTCCTTTAGTTGCAAAGCTATTAGGACTAAACGGTCCCCCTGTACCAAAGCGTATTCACTCGTTAGAACTTGTATCAATGGATCGGGCCAATGCAGAAATGTTGGAATTCGAAGTTTCCGAATCCGAAAAGGGAAGGGTTAGATGTCTTTGAGGTTTTAGAATCCGTTATTGAATGGAATTCCTTTGTATCTTCCGTAGAAGAAGCTCAGGAACTAGCACGTCCTGTCGACTATGATTATTTAGACTTATTGAAAAAGCGCTTTTATTCCCTTCGGAAATATACACCGACACTATTGAGAGTTCTGGAGTTTCATTCTACCAAGTCAAATGAATCACTTTTGCAGGCTGTCGGGATTATACGAGAAATGAACGATTCTGGAAAGCGAAGAGTGCCTGTTGAGGCACCTATCGATTTTGTTTCAAATCGTTGGAAAAAGCACTTATATGAGGATGATGGTACTACAATCAATCGTCACTATTACGAAATGGCTGTATTGACAGAATTAAGAGAGCATGTTCGAGCTGGAGATATATCTATTGTGGGTAGTAGACAATATAGAGACTTTGAGGAATATTTATTTTCAGAAGATAATTGGAACCAGTCCAAAGAGAGTACGAGGTTATCAGTTAGTTTATCATTCGAAGAGTATATGATTGAGAGAACCAAAAGTCTTCATGAACGTCTAAAATGGCTATCTGTCAATTGGGATAAGCTAGATGGAGTTTCACTTAAAGAAGGGAAACTTTCAATTTCACGGTTAGAGAAAGATGTTCCAGAGGAAGCAAAAAAATTTAGCGCAAGTCTTTATCAGATGCTACCGAGGATAAAATTAACGGATTTGCTCATGGATGTTGCTCAGATAACAGGATTTCATGAACAATTTACTCATGCTTCCAATAATCGAAAACCTGATAAAGAAGAAGGCATCATTATCATGGCAGCCCTTCTAGGAATGGGCATGAATATTGGGTTAAGCAAGATGGCCGAAGCCACTCCCGGCCTTACATATAAGCAATTGGCTAATGTAGCTCAATGGCGAATGCATGAAGATGCGATGAATAAAGCCCAAGCTGTATTAGTGAATTTTCATCATAAGTTAGAATTGTCTTCCTATTGGGGAGACGGTACGACCTCTTCGTCGGATGGAATGAGAATGCAGCTAGGCGTTGCATCATTACATGCTGATGCAAACCCTCATTACGGAACAGGAAAAGGAACTACCATCTATCGATTTACGAGTGATCAATACTCTTCTTACTACACAAAAATCATTCACACTAATTCAAGAGACGCAATTCATGTTCTAGATGGCTTATTACATCATGAGACTGATTTAAACATAGAAGAACATTTTACAGACACAGCTGGTTATACAGATCAAATTTTTGGATTGACCCATCTATTAGGCTTTAAGTTCGCTCCAAGAATAAGGGATTTATCAGATTCAAAGCTTTTTACAGTAGACAAAGCAAGCGAATATCCAAAATTAGAGTCTATTTTACGTGGTCAAATAAATAAAAAAGTGATTAAAGAAAATTATGAGGATGTTCTGCGGTTAGCACATTCCATAAGAGAAGGAACTGTTTCAGCCTCACTTATTATGGGGAAATTAGGCTCCTATTCTAGACAAAATAGTTTAGCCACAGCTTTACGTGAGATGGGAAGAATAGAAAAAACAATTTTCATTCTTAATTACCTTTCTAGTGAATCTTTAAGAAGAAAAATTCAAAAAGGTTTAAATAAAGGAGAAGCGATGAATGGTCTCGCAAGAGCTATTTTCTTTGGAAAACAAGGAGAACTTCGGGAACGAACCTTACAACATCAGTTACAAAGAACCAGTGCCTTAAACATACTTATTAATGCTATAAGTGTTTGGAATACTTTACATCTGACAAAAGCTGTGGCACATCAAAAAAGTGTAGGTGATTTTAATGAAGACTTGCTGCATCATACATCCCCTTTAGGATGGGAGCATATTAACTTACTGGGAGAATACCATTTTAATTCGGAGAAGGTTGTTTCGGTAGATTCTTTAAGATCATTAAACCTTTCTTAGCGTTGTAAAAAACAGGGGAATCGTCTTGAAAAAGTGCTTAACGTTGTAAATCCGCATTTTCCTGACGGTACCCCAAACAGGAAATCCGAGAGGTTGAATAAGCTTATAGACATCCATTCAAAATAAGCGCAACCTTCATATAAACCGATGATTTCTGCGCCAAACGATGAGTCCTATCGCAATGTGCTCAATCGTGAATTCAAAGTGGACGAAGAAGTTTCGGTCCTCGTGAACAATCTTACATATGTGAAAGTAGGTAAAAGCTGGAATTACATTTGTTTCTTAATTGATTTATATAACCGTGAAATTGTTGGTACGCGTAGGAGAGCGCAAAGACTCAGCCATAGTTCAACGCGCATTCGCATCGGTTAAACGAGATCTGGGGAACGTAAAAGTCTTTCATACCGACCGAGGTTCAGAGTTTAAAAACAATCGATGAGTTATTACAAACACACAAAGTTGAAAGGTCATTAAGTCAAAAGGGTAACCCTTCAATGCGGTAGTAGAAGCCAAGTTTAAAATTCAGAGTTCATCAACGGGAGGTACTTCCCAACCCTTAAACAGCTCGCTCTTGAACTATTTGATTACGTCAGTTGGTACAATAACAAAAGATCACATAGTACACTTAGCTATTTGAGTCCAGTTGCATACAGTAACTTAGCCCTTTAATAAAGTCGATTGATTTAGTGTTGGCTATCCATATCTTCTAAGTCCATGCTTTTTAATTCACAAAACCGCTTAATATCTCCCCCTAAATCCCTCCATCAGGCTCAACGATTTCGGAAACATAACCTATATATTCATAATCGATATAAGACTTAAAAATCAAATTATACTTGATTAAAATATCTAAATAGTCTTTCATCTCATAGTCGGTTAAATTCAAATTCTTTTGTATCAAAGATAATAAAAACAATTCTTTGCATATGTATTAATTATTAAAAAGAATATCGAAGTGTGATAATTTAAATTTTTCGAAATAATAGTTGCATTTAATAGAAATGGTATACTATAATCAAATTGGAAATATATTACCGCTAATTCAAAAGTTTGGGAGGATTGTATAATGAAGAACAAATTTGGAAAGACATTTATTTTCGCCTTAATTTTCTCTTTAGTTTTTTCAGTTTTAGGTTATCAACGTCTAAGTAATGCAGGCACACACACAATCATAGGAACACAAGGGTATTGTCCTCCAGGTGAAGATTGTAGTGCTTATTATGCTAATCATTTTACTGCTCAGTTTCAAACTCATAACTATGCTGCAAACCCAACTACCTACTTAGAATCCGATTGGTTTAAATTGACTCAAAATAAACCTGCCAATACAAACGGAGATCAATGGGGTTTAATGACATTATATGTATATTCTCAAGGTGAACAAGTGGTTAAGGATATAAGTCAGGCTTCAAATCTTAGAAGAGAAGTAAATTCATCATACTGGGTTACTATTAATCGGAAAGTTCCAATGCGTAAAGGAAATAATCGTGTTGATTTTCATATAGGATACGTTGTGTATTATCCAAGTGGCGTTTTGTATAAACGTTTCTATCCTGTCTTGTCAAAAACAAATGTTACTACTTGAATAGTTTAATAGGAGGAAATTAAAATGAAAAAATTAATATCAGTTTTACTTCTCTTCTCCCTTGCTGTATTCGTTATTGGTTTTACTAATAACAGTAGTTATGCAGGTAATTTCGATCCTGTAGAAGGTCATAGCTATAAGATTATCCAGTCCGTTCCAGGTTTTAGCAAAAAACAAACTGTTATAGTAAATGTAGATAAAAATGGTAACTTCTATAAAGAGGTTATTAGCGGTCCGGATAAAGGGAACTTCGAGGTTTGGTCTGGTGATGAGTTTTTTAGATTTATGAAAGAGCCTAATGATTTGATGGTGATAACGAGTAAAGAACATTCAGATGTCCCTGTTCTTTCACATGAATTTTTAAGTGAAAGTACCAGTGAACAAATAATTAAAGATATAAATAATGGGCAATTAAAAAAGGCTTTGTTAAAACCATCAGAGTATGAGAAAAGCACGAGAATGGACAAAGGAATGAGAAAAGAAAAGATTACTATTGACAAAAACTTCAATCGTCCTGCTAAATATGTATTGGAATTTGAAGAAAAAGAAGAAGTTTACTTTGAAATTATTGAAGTAAAAGATTTTATAGACACAATTAATGCAAATGACTTCGTCAATATTGAAGAAATTCGAGAAAACGGCGGAACAATTACTGAAATTGAAAATTAAATATTTCCTTTTTCCTGCCGGTCCAAAGCCCGGCAGTTTTTTGTCCATTTTGTTCATAGAAAATTCAAAAAATAATGGATTTCCAACGATTTTATATTAGAAAATAATGGTATTATATTCATAAGGAGGATGGTTATGAAAAAACGATTACTATTGTTAGTTAGTTCTCTCTTCTTGCTCGTTGTATTAGCAGGCTGCCAAACAACACCTACAGACAATGCAGCCGAAGAGGAAGTAATTAAAGACGATGATACTAAAGAGGAAGTTGAATTTGTTGTGGAAAGCAATGATTCCTTTGTGATTACGTATGGTATTGAAAATATGGACCGGGGGAACCACGACTTTAATAATGACCACCAAGTTGTTATTGAAAAAACAAATGAAGTTCAGCGAGGCGATATCATTTACTTTAAGTACCCGGAAGATGATGGGCTACCTAAGTATAACCCCGATAATTACTTAGCAAGAGTTGTAGGATTAGCGGGGGAAACGGTCGAGATAAGAGATGGTCAGGTTTATATAAATAACCAAAAGCTTGAAACCTTTTATGCTGAAAGCAGAAGGTTGGGTATTAACAAAGAAGAGTGGTTTAAAGCAAGTACAACTTCCCCCCTTAAAGAAGCAGATTTCGAAGTAAATATTGAATCAATAAAAGTCCCTGAAACAGCCGTTTTCGTTCTTAGTGATGACTGGTTTAGAAGTGCAAGCAGCATAGACTTTGGGCCAATAGAGATTTCTCAGATAAAAGGAAAAGTGTTTGGTTACTTAAATAAATAAAGTTAGGGATCTCGAATGTTGAGATCTCTTTTTACTTCGTATCTCCATTGGCGTATGGGGGATTAATCTTAAACCAAGTTGAGTATTTAATACTTTAAAAAATCATTAGCTTTTTCTACAACTGGGCGAAGAATCTCTACTTCGTTTTGAATTTCTTGATAATATCTAAGCATTTGTAAATAACTCGGTTCATCCTTTTCTTGAGGTATTTCAACACTTCTAACCATTCATGTACTTTTTATTGATTTATGCTACCACCAGATCGATTGCTAGTCTTGATGCATTGTAAATAAGCATTGACTCTCTCTACTGGCTGAACGTTGCTTTATAGTATAGGGCCAATTTTAAGGAGCCTCTAGCTATAGAAGTATATTTACGAAGGTCTACTGACCTATTGGTTTTATAAACTTTTTGACACAGTGAGTCATCCTTTAACGGACAGGTCGCACATTCTTTGGGGCGAGAATATTTCAAGGATTCATATTTCGCGTCATAACTATCGTAACGATACGAATGTTCTTGCACGCAAGTGGGCGCAAAATGTTCATCAAAACCGAGTATCTAGCCTTCGTTGCGTGGGTTGTAAGCAATTGACTGCGTGAAGATTCATGCTACGTAGTTGCTGATAGATGGCTGTATAATCATATCCCTTATCCATAAGTCCTGCTTGAAAGGATTTGGGGAGTGCTCTATTTTTTTGTCATTTTGTACTTAGAGCCGCAAGGGTTCCGAATTATGAAATTAACTCACTACTATTAATAAATCCCATATAGGCCAGTTCGTAAAAATACACTTTTGCGAACTGGTTTAATTTACTAATATTTTGTCTTTATTTAGTTTGTAAAACTATAAAGAAATTATATGAACGCCCCTGTTTTGAAAGATAACTTTTACGAACGTTTTTATTAGAATAAAGTAGAATCTCAAAATGGGGTGTGAAAAAATGGATCATCCGGTGTTTACCGAGGCATTTTTTGTGGATTCTGATCGTGAAAGTCTATGGAATGCGTTTCTAAGACGTTTAGGGATTAAAGATTCCATTTATGGAATCCACCTGTGTTGAATCACAGCATTGAAAAACTCCAGAAATGTTAAATTCTCATAGTTTGTTATAATTCTGCGGGTTTCTTGGTTCCATTCTCCATAATTATATCTAATAACAAATTGACAGTTTAACATTAATAATGGTATATTATTCCTGCATAAATTTTCTGAATATTGGGAAGGTGGTGAATAAAATGAATCTAACATCGTTTACTGAGAAATTAATCGAAGATAAAGTAAAAGAAGTTGTAATGTGTGGAACAAAACGTACTAAACAAACAACAACAATGGAACTAGATAAAAAGGTAGAAATAAAAGAAAAATTACTGTCAATGGAGGGTTCCAAATTAATTTTAAAATTCTAGTTTATTTACTTTATAAGTTACGGGTAAAATAGTGAACATCTATTTTACTCTTTTTCAAGAAGGCGGAATAGATTTTATGAAATTGGAAGTAATAATGAATTCTATAAAAAACAAAAAAAGAGGGGTTTTCAAGTGAAAAAGTTAATTTTTACTCTAACAGTCTTTTTGTTATTAAGTTTAGTTTTTATATCATTTTCCACAAGTTCTATAGCTGCGTCAAAATATAAAAATTTCAATAATATAGAAGTGTCTGAAACAGAAAATGAATTGGAAGTGAGCTGGGAAAACAAAGAAGAGATTGACTATTATTTAGTAACTGATGAAAATGGAAACGTTTTATACAAGGGCAAGAAAAATAAATTTAAAATAAAAACCGGAATGAGCTCTGATGTTCACAACGTTTTTCTAAGCGGATATAAAGATGGCTTATTTAAGGAAAAGTCTATTCTTTATAGAACTAATGTTATTGCTTATTCAAAACTGGAAAAAAAGGGATTTAAGAAAGTGGTTGTTGCATCCAATCAAGTTAATCTGGAATGGGAGAAAGTAAAGGGTGCTTCTAAGTATTCCATTTATAAAGATGATGTTCTATTAGAAACGACAACTGACTCTACATTCGTTGATACTAATATTAATTCTTTAAAAGAGTCTACATATAGTGTAGTATCTTTTGTTAGTTTGAATAATAACCCCGACTTAGAAACACAAAATGATTTTTCAATTGATGATGATGCCAAACAATACTCGTATATTATCAGTGTTAATCCAAGCTTAATAGATAATGAAAGTAGTATCCAGCCAATGGCAATTTCGGATGGGGGGGACTCAACTAAATTTAGATTTATGACATTTATACAAACTAGCAGAACGACTTTGGAAGCATTAGGAAGTTCATGGGGATTTGATTCGTATTCTGGAGATAATAGATCTTTTGGATACAGTTATGGAGACAATCGAACTACGACACCTAAGTATAGAACAATGCAAGAGGTAGATATTCTTTTTTCAGAAAGAAGAGCAACATACTATGAAAATGTTGGTACAACACATAGATATGACGATTCAACCGGAGCATTAAAATGCACAGCTAGAGCATCATTAGCGAATACTTCTTTTGCAAATTACTTGTGGTCATCTACTTCTGTAGGCTTTAACATATATCTTTCAGCTTCCAATCCTTGTGAAACTGTCGCTCCAGCTATTGATGCAGTAGGCACTGTAAAACTATATAAGAGTTCTGGAACCGTAACAGGTACATCATATCTTTACTTAGAACATGATGGTTTTCCTGCATATGAAATTTATCGGAAAACAGGTTCTCTAGCGTCTAGAACAATTTATACTTACAATCCTTCTACCACTCCAGGAGCAGATCCGAAAAACTTATTTGCACCATTAGACAAGGCAGTGGAAGTAACAAATTAATATCTATTTTAATTTGTTGTTATCCAAGGAATAAATAGTTGATTATTTTGGATTTATTTACTAATCTTATCGTAATATATTTTTTTGAGGGAAGAGGTAATTGGAAATGTGGAAGTTAATATACGCAATAGTAATTTCTTTAGTATTTTTGGTAATTAGTTATTGTTATTCAATATCATTTGAAATAAAAGAAGAATACTTTTTTATTATTGGTGTTGTAATAGTTCCTATTCTCTATATCTTTGTCTACCTTCCGTTATCATTTTTCACAAAAAAGAAGGGTTATAAGAAAAGATTGGTTGTTTACTTAATTTCAATTATAGTTTCAGCTGTTATTTTTACTGGATTTTATCAAGCGTGTTGATTATGAAT
>NZ_ALJG01000256.1 GCF_000286315.1 Paenisporosarcina sp. TG20
TTTTTATATGGAACCCGTTGATTTCCGTTCCAGGCGGACGCGTTCCGCCGGCATGGCTTCAGCCGCTTCCCTTGCTACGCTCAGTCCAGGGTCTTCAGCTCATGCTAATCCGGCTGGAGTCGCCGCCTTTCACTACAATCAACTAGTGTATTTCTACATCGAAGAATACCTTCTATCTAAAAAATCATCTTGTTGAGGCATACTAAAATAAAGTAAATGCAGGTGGTGTTCCCCGTGATTCTCAACCAAGAAACCCTTCTTCTAAATCCGTACATGGAGATTTATGAATTTGTCGTGCCAAAAGATAATATGCTTCGACAAATGAATGAACTTGTCGATTTTTCTTTTATTCTAGAAGAATTAAAATAAAATACTGTTTAGATAACGGTCGAAATGCGATTACGCCTATCCGTATATTCAAATACCTATTATTAAAAGCTATTCACGATGTAGCCGATGTGGACTTAGTTGAGCGTTTCAAATACTATATGTCCTTTAAATACTTTATGGCCAGGAAGTTGACGTCATCGGTCCAAGTTAACTGACAAAATTTCATCGACTGCGTCTAAAAGATGTCGGTCTATTAGATATGTTGATTGATAAAACCGTTGAAATCACACTGGATAAGAACATTATTAAAAGTAACACCATTATTGTTGACGCCATTCATACAAAAGCACGTACAATCAAAAGTCACCAAAAGTGTTTTACAAGAGAAATCAAAAAATGTCCGAAAAGCAATCTATAAAAATGAAGTAACTTACTATGAAAAAATAATTGCCGTAATTGAAAAAAGTACCCGCTGTCAAAGAACGTTTAAATTATGTTAAAAGAAGTTGTCGAGGATTATCAAGTGCACCTTTCCTATTCCTCAGATATTGATGCACGAAAAGACCATAAATCAAATCAGCTGATTTATCTTTCTTTGGCTAGAAAAAATGTAATTTTTTCAGTGTCCTCAATACTTACAGATATCCTTTTTATATCTTAAGAAATTCTTTATTTTTTCCTTAAGAATTCTTGGATACAATAAGGATTAACGAAGGGAGAGGTAAAAGCAACTAAGATTGATGCCATACTAGCGTTGAGACAGGAATTATAAGCTGTATTTAAAAAGAATATTGTTATATCTTAGATATTATTTCTCCCCAAATTAGATCTGTCTTTTAGCTTTTCCCTTGAGAGGCAAGGTATTAACTTTTACGGATCTCTCTAGAATGTATTTGTATTAGTCTAAAAGAGAAACCCTTCCTTCTACCATTCTATATTTTGACGATAATTTAAAGTGGAATTAAAAACTAGCAGAGGTCCCATGCCTAGTTTCCTAAATTTAAAACTATAAATTAGTCATTTTTCAGTTATAAATACATATAATCTTGGAAAGAATGTGTATATTAGTTGGAAAGGAATGGTAGTGGTGAAAAAGAAGATTCAAGGAATTTTTTTAGCTTTAACCTTATTAGTAGGTATTAGTACTATTTATGCAAAAGGAGATTCAGATTCTAACTTTGCACGTTTGTATGAAAACACGTTTCAAAAGGGAGTTTCAATGATAGGTTCTAAAACATTGGCTGTTGCCGGGACAAGCCTTAATTATGTAAGAACGTTTGCTTTACAATCAAAAGAAGAAATTGATGCTAGGATTGAAATTTTTCAATACAAACAAGTTAATAAAGCAGTTGCTGGCATTGTTGACTATAGAAACGATATTAAGAGTCAAGTAGTTAATAATGATGATACTGATATGGTAGAGGAAAATTTGGCTGAATCACAACAACCGCCAAGCTCTGAGCTATCACCAGTTCGAACACCAGAACCAGATCCCAAACCCGAACTAGACTTAAAACAATCAGAACCAGAACCGAAACAAAAACCAGAACTAGATCCAGAACTAGAACCAGAACCGACACCAAGCACTACACGGGATCCATTAACTGAATTGTAGTTAGAAAATGATAGTTCATCTTGATCTTCATCAAGTATAGTCTCCATTACGATACAAATGATTTCCTAGGAGATTAGAAGAAGAATAAAAAATGCTAAAGGACCCTAAAGGGTCTTTTTGCATTTTAGTTTCTTATTGAGAAAAATAAAATGCAATCCCAACTAGAATGGGATTGCATTTTGTAAATTTCTTTTTTTCCTTTTCAAAAACTTTATTGTACTTCTTCTCATTTTTCCGTCCACCATAGGATAAATGATTAAAGGTAATCCTGGTATTAATGAAACTACTACAAGTGCTAACCAATAACTCTTCTCGGCAAGATAATAAATAAATGCAGATGGTAAAAACGGGTAAAATAATCCTACTTGAATAGATGTATCGTACTTACCAGGTGTTTTTGCATTGACAGTGAATGTGGTATCAATTTGCTGACCTGATGAAAGTGGAAAATTGTTATGACTTAACTTAATTTGCGTATCATCCGTTGTAATAGCTCCGATTAATTTAAGAGCACCACCATTATTTAGCTCTGATAATGGTTTTGAAACTTCATCACCAACCTTTAGAATACCAACTGAACTACCCATTAAAACACCTTGATTTTGCTCAGTAACTTCATAAACAAGGTTTAATTTTTGACCAGAAGCAAGCATAGTTGCACCCATAATAATGGCGATGGTTAGACCACCTATCATATAAATAAGTTGAAGTTCTACCCCCTTAGTTTTCTTTCGTCGTTGTTTACCAGATCTTAACTCACCGATTCCAATGATCACTGCAAGAATTAATGCAATTCCTGGTAATGTATATGGACTTTTTTGGTATTCTTCCGCCCATAATGATAAGTAACCTAATTTCGGAATGACAATTGGAGTTTCTCCTATTGTAAATGCTCTACCAGAAATTTCTCCTCTTTCAATCGGATTCGTGCCATCTGAACTCTGGTCAGGATAATCATTGGCATCCCCTTTAGTAATAAAGCCTTGGCTCGCACTCCCTTCTAGTACTCTGTGAGCAATCCATCCATTTGATGAAAGACTTCCTTCTTCAGTTTTAAAAAAAACAATATCCCCTTTATGTACTTCTTCTTTCTCATTTAGGTTATCAATGATTACCATATCCCCTCTTTGCCAGATAGGATACATACTATTAGATGAAATAACAGTCAGTAATACAGGTTCTTTTGAAATAGCTGATCCAACTGCAGAAATTAATGTACATAAGATAACAATTGCTAACAAAGTGTTAACTATTCTTCCAAATATCTTCATAAAATCCCTCCTTCATTAGTTTAATGTAGTTTTTAAAGAAATTTAAACCCTCCAAAGTAGTATTATTCTGGTACAAAAGTATACCTACTCTACTCATAATAGGTAGATAAGGGTATACCTAGTAGGATTTCATTAGTAGACAAATGATAAAAAAAAAGCATACCTATGAGGAATTATAATCAAACATCTAAACTCCTATACTTAAAATAGTTACAAAAACGGTGAAGAGCCGAAAAAATTTTAGGAGGATATTAAAAATGAAAATGAAAAAAAGTTTACTAAGCGTGGTATTTTTATTAGCCACTTCAAGCGCGATGGCAGCAATGTCGTTCTCAAGTGCATCTGTAGTAAGCGGTATGGACGTATCCTTAGTTGACACCGATAAGGCATTACTCGCTCTAGAAGCTAGCAGTGAACACAATGCGGCGTATTATGCAAATCATCAATCAACTACTAACCAGTTATATCTTGATTTAGACAAAGGAAATAACGGCGGTGATTTTGGGGTACAACCGAATAGTGTTTACACATGGGATGACTTGTTTAAAGTTACTAACAACTCAGAACATGAAGTGAAAGTGAATATCACTACAAATCCTACATCCGGTGGAAGAATTAATCTATCTGCTAGCACTGAAGGAACTGACTGGACTAGATTGTTAGGTATACATGGTTCAGGTGGAAGTCTTTCATTCGACCTAGCTGCAGGAGCAAGTACATGGATTGATATTAAGACCGATTCTTTAAATGGTCGTGATGCATTCCCTGAAGGATTTGAATTAATTGTTGACGCAGAAAAAGTAGAGACAACGGCAACTTTAAATTAAATAATAAAATGGAAAGAAAGAATCAATGGTCAAGTCCACTGATTCTTTCTTTTTACTATTTGAGTCAATTTCATAACACCTCAATTAGATAATAAACACGAACATTTAATTGGTTATTATATTAATTGTCTGTAAATTTTAGACAGGTATCGTTTGATTGTAGCGCAAGGCGGCGACTCCAGTGGGAACAGCACGAGCTGAAAGCCCCGCAGGAACAGAGTGACGAGGAGATTGAAGCCGTGCCCCACGGAAAGCGTCCGCATGGAGCGGAAATCAACTTTGTTATGATAATATTACTAGATTTTTTATTATGAAATTGACTCATTTAATGAAAGAATAAAAGAGCTTTGCTATGTCAAAACTAATATAAATAGTAGATAAAACGATATAGAGTGATTTTCTACATAATATATTAATCGTTATTGTTAATTAGCGACTCTTATTCGAACAACTATAGAGTCGACAGATTGCGATAAATAACTCTTTTAAAATGCAAAAATAGAACTCACTTAATTGCATAAAATGGCAAAATATTAGAGATACTATAGTTATAATGGTATATGGAATAGGAAATTTATCAAGGAAACTGGGAAGTATGTCTTATATTTGGGTGCCTGAGACATATGGAGTGATTGGCACAACCGACCTGATTAAATTTGGACTTCATGTTCAATTTAATTAGGTTTTTATTATGAGAAATGGAGGAAACGTATTGAAATTAACTCTTTCTTTAACAGTTCTTTTTTTAGCCGTAACCTTTCTATTGTCGCAAAGTAATAGTTTTTCCTATGCTCAGATAAAGAGTGAAGCGGGGTTATCTATTGTTCCAGAAGATAAAGCTCTAATAGCTATTGCCTACGGACCCGGTAAACAGTTTGAAATCACCAATAATACTGGTAAAGCTATAGTGTTAGACCGCGTTGAGTTACTGGGGGCATCTGAAAATGAAAAAGTAGAGTTGGGGACCAATACTTCCTCAATACAGCCAGGGGAAACTAAGAGATTTAATATTACTGGTGATCCAAAGGATTTAGTCGGCAAAGAGATTCACATAGTAGCCAGTTGGAATGGTGGTCGTACAGAATTAAAATCAGTAATACCTGAGAAACTAGCTAAAGATGATGAGCCAATAATCCCAGTAATAGACGAAGAGGCAGTAGAAGGCGAAGAGTCAGTGACAGATGAAGAACCAGTGACGGATGAAGAGCCAGTGATAGATGAAGAACCAGTGATAGATGAAGAGCCAGTGATAGATGAAGAACCAGTGATAGATGAAGAACCAGTAATAGATGAAGAGCCAGTGACAGAAGAAGAGCCAGTGACAGATGAAGAACCAGTAATAGATGAAGAGCCAGTGACAGGTGAATAACCTGTAATAGATGAAGAACTAAAAGTAACAGAATGAGAGTATTAAAAGCGTTAGTAAGAGAAGGGGTAATAGAAATGAGAAAAATCGTAGCTAATTTGTTCAAAAAAACTAATATAAAATTAATTTATGTACTTCTACCAATCTTTATTGTATCAGCTGCAATATCAGTTTACTCATTGTCAAAGCCAGCATCTGTTACTGAGGTAATTAACGATAACTCATTACAAATGGAAACAAGTTATGATTACAAGGCCACGATTACACCAAATATTCTTTATCCAGAAGGTGGGACTATTGAGGTTGGTAACACAATATTCAAGAAAATCACAACTGCAATTCCATTCACCTTAAAATCCACAGTAAAGTCAGAGAATGAAGTTATTGCAAAAGGCACTCATGAAGTTCAATTAGTAGTTAAAGCTGGTGAGTTCTGGGATAAAACATTTCCATTAGAAAGTAAACAATCATTTGAACAAAAAGGAACCGATTTATCAATCTTGAATGAAACGTTCACTATTGATTTAGAAAAAATAAAGACTTTCATAACACAGGTAGAAGAAGAAACAGGAATAAGACCAGATCAATATGTACTTGAAGTTGTTCCGAATATTCAAGGCACGATTAATTACGCTGAAAAAGAAAGTGTTTTGAAGGCAGAGGATAAATTAATTTTCCAATATTCTTATGAAGAAATTAAGCTAGCTAGTGAAAAAGAGTACTCGTCAGTAACACCCTTTACAACCAACCAAGTAATAAAGAATACTATTAGCTTGTTTGGTTTCGTCATACCTTTAAATTTAGTTCAAATAGTAAGTATGTTATTATCTGTACTATTATTGATTCCAATGGTTTTTATCTACAAAACTTGGATGAAAGATCAAATTAAACCAACTATGTCACAAGTAGATAAGATAAACAAAAAATATGGAAGTAGAATTATCACTGTTTCACAGAAAGAAAATGTTTCTCAAAAGTCCATATTCACACTTTATTCTTTTAAATCATTATTAAAAATTTCTGATGAAAAAGAACTTCCGATTTTTTCATTTAGAGAATCTCTAAATGAAAGTGCAACATATTTTATTATCGATGGAGATTATTTTTATAACTATGAAACAAGTAATGTGAGTTTGGTTAGAAGTACTAACAAAGATACAGGAGTAGGTAAGGCATATGTGGAGGGTTAATAAGGTTTATTCTTTATTAAGAAAGAATCCCTCTAGTAAATTGCGTTTGGTATTTTTGTACCGCTATATATCTTTGGTCTTAACGTCTGTATTTTATTTGATCGGTCCTCAGTCACCATTTATTTTTAAAATAGGGGTAGTTGTATCACTAGGTGTTGCAGCTTGGATTTTAACAGACTTACAGAGAAGATATTCAGGGAATAATAGAATATTAAAAGCAATTGTGTTAACAGAAACAATAGGTTTGACTTTGTTACTAATTCCGACAGGTGGTATTGCAAGTCCGTTTATCTGGTATGCTCTTAATCCAGTTCTGATAGCTGCAAGTTTTCTAACCCCCTTGTTTTGTTGGGGGACATTAACCTTTTACCTTGGTAGTGCTACATTAATTGCTTATCCTCTATTTCGAATAGAGAATATGATTATTTTAGAAGAAAAGTCTTATTTTTATCTGGTTTGTATACTAACAACGTTGCTAGCAAGATTATTTTCGGGACTTACAAAAGAACTAGATTCAAAAGCTACTCTTTTAAATGTGCAGCAAGATGAATTGTTACTGGTAAATAAAAAGCTCATCGAAACGAACGTGAAGTACCAGGAAAGATTAGAACATATTATGTCCCTTTACCATTTAATGCAAAACTTTTCTTCTAAAAGAAGTGCAGAAGGGATAATTAAAGAAATAACAACATCATTACTTAAATCTACGCAAAGTGAAGAAGCTTTCTTTTGGCTAACAGATTTAAATCATCATAATAGTCACTTGATAAACACCACAAATAACGGAGAATTGGAAGATGTTCTAAAGAATGAATGGAAGACAATTCGAGGCAGAAAAGAACCTTTTGTTTGGAAGATTAACAATGAAATTTACTGGATGAAAATGATTAGAACCTCTAACAATGTTGGAGTTCTAGGAGTAAAGGTATTTAGTTCTAGTGAAGAGAGTAAACCATTTCTATTAAACAGTACATTAGATTTCTTAGCAGAGCTTAGTGAAATTATGCTTGAGAGAATTCACATGGATCAAATGATGGGTCAGATGATTGTAATAGAAGAACAGAATCGTATTGCCAATGAAATCCATGATAGCGTTTCACAAAGATTGTTTGGAATGGTTTATTCATTGCATAGCTTAAAAGTTAAAAGTCATAATATTTCGAAAGATGAATTACAGCAAGAGTATCAATTTCTGTCACAGACAGCCAATACAACTATGAAGGAACTTAGGGCTGCAATTTACCGACTAAGCTCGGTAAAGAAAGGTGAACAACCATTTATTGTCCGTCTAAAAAAATATTTAGATGATTATGGCAAACTCAATGTTATTACTATTAATTATCATATAACTGGTGATGAATCCTTTATTACGAACAAACTTAAAAATGAACTATATCGAATAAGCTGTGAAGCTTGCGGAAATGCAGTTCGACACGGAGATTGTCATGTTATTGATCTTAGATTATCTTTATCTGAAGAGAAAACGATATTGGTAATTCAGGATGACGGGATTGGAATTAGTCCAAGTATTGATGGTGAAAAGCGTGGTAAGGGAATTGGACTCTTTAATATGCAAAGTATTGTAAGTTCTTTTAGTGGAACATTCTCAATAGATGGAATACAGGGTTCAGGAACAAAAATACAAATAGAAATTCCAAATATCAAGATGTTAAAGACACAAAAGGCGGTTGGATAATGAAACTAGTTATTGTTGACGATCATCCATTAGTTAGAAAAGGATTAACATCCATATTTTCTTTAGAAGAATCAATGGAAGTTCTTGGAGAAGCAACAAATAGTAAAGAAGCAATAGAACTTCTTGGTAAAACTAAGCCTGATTTAGCTTTAGTTGATCTACGCTTAGGGGATGAATCCGGTTTGGAACTTATAGTAGAGGTGATTCGACAAGGATCAACTTGTAAATTTGTCGTGTTGACTTCATCAACGGAAGAGGCAGACTTTAAACGAGCAAAAGAAATAGGAGTTGCAGGGTATTTATTAAAAGAATCATTGCCTGAAGAACTAATACATGCATTGTTAGTAATAAGCAAAGGAAGAAAATATTATGATCCAGGAGTACTTGATTTGATAATGCAATCCAACGATTCCCTGAAAGAGGATGGATATATCGAACAGTTAACTCCTAAAGAAAAAGAAATATTAATTGAACTAGGCAAGGGACGCTCAAATAAAGAAATTTCAAAAATTTTGTATATTACCGAATTCACAGTAAAAAAACATGTAAGTCAGGTATTTGCGAAGCTTGGACTAGCCGATAGAACACAAGCAGCACTTTATGCTAATGCAAAAGGTTTAGTCACCTATGTCATTAATTAATGATTGAAGAAGATTCACTATGATATTTCTTCTATATTTTTTTACTAAAGTTATTGACATGTCTTTTACAAATGCTCAAAGCAAACCTGAAAACTATTTAAAAAGCTAAAGAAGCTCTTTACTGGGGCTTTTTTGCATGCGAAAGATTATTCATTGTGAAAAAAGTACATAGTACTAATAAATTAGTGCGAAATTTGTTATAATTTATGAACGACTTTTTCCTTGAGAACATAAAAAACGAGGAGGTAATTATAATCCAACGAGATGTAATTAGAACATTAATAGTAGAGACATCATCTAAACCAGGAAACTTCGCTAAAGTGGCAACAGCCATCGGTTTAGCTGGTGGAGACATAGGAGATATAACCACAATTAAGGACGGCATCCTCTCAACTGTCAGAGACATTAGTGTGTTTTGTGAGAGTTCCGACCAATTAGAGGACGTAATTAAAAATGTTCGAGCACTTGGTCCAGATGTGATTATTCACGCAATCACGGATGATGTGTTAAAAGCTCATGAAGGTGGAAAAATCCGCATGAAGAGTCGAATTGATGTACGTTCTTTAGGAGATTTACAGCGAATATATACGCCGGGTGTCGCGAGTGTTTGTTTGGATATTCAAAGCGATCCTGATAAGGCACGTTACTTTACGAGTATTGGCAACAGTGTAGCCATTGTTACTGATGGTACTGCCATATTAGGACTTGGCAATATCGGTCCTGTAGCAGGTATGCCTGTTATGGAAGGAAAAGCAGTTTTATTTGATCAATTTGTAGGGATTAGCGGAATTCCAATTTTACTAGACACAAGTGATCCCGATAAAGTCGTTGAAACAATTAAACATATTCACCAGGGTTTTGGTGCTATCTTACTTGAAGATATCGGTTCACCCCATTGCTTTGAAATTGAGGAACGTTTAAAAGAAGAATTAAACATTCCTGTTATGCATGACGATCAACATGGTACTGCGGTCGTAGCATTAGCCTCAGTGTTATCTGCTTGCAGAGCTACTGGTGTTGATCCAGAGAAAGCGGTTATTGGACAAGTTGGTTTGGGCGCAGCGGGTCTAGCTATATGTCGTATGTTAATGGCGTATGGCGTAGAAGAAGTGTATGGGAGTGACCTTCAACAAGAAGCCTTAGACAGACTGAAAAGTTATGGAGGGCAAACGTTACAGTCGTTGGAGGAATTAATGGCGACATGTGATATAGTAGTTGCAACTACAGGCGTCTCTGGATTAATTAAGCCAGAAATGATTCGTCCTGGACAAATTATTCTAGCACTTTCAAATCCGAACCCTGAAATTATACCTGAAGATGCCTTAGCTGCAGGTGCCGCATTTGCCGCAGATGGTCGTTTAGTAAATAATGCATTAGGATTTCCAGGTATTTTCCGTGGTGCTTTAAACGCTGGAGTGAGTGAAATTACGTATCCAATGCTTGTTGCTGCAGCACGTGCATTAGCAAATCACACTAAACCAGGTGAGTTAATACCCAATCCATTGGACCCTACTGTACATCAAGTGGTGACAAGGGCAGTTGAACTAGCAGCACAACAAAAATAATTTAAAACCGTCTTTCATTCAACTTCGAATGAGACGGTTTTTAAAGTGGAGGTGACAACATGACAAAAACCTGTTTTCATAATGCAACGTTTTACACCATGAAGAATTCACAAGATACAATAGAAGCGATATTGGTTGAGAATGGAAAGACAATAGAAGTCGGTAGTTTTGAACATGTTAAGAAACAGGCTGAAGAATTTGTCGATTTACAGGGCACATTTGTGTATCCAGGATTTGTTGACAGTCATATACATATGATCGGGCATGGAGATAAATTACGATATATAGATCTTTCCAAGTATATGTCAGTAGAAAAAATGACCAAAGACTTGAAAGAACTTTTAAGTGAGCATCCAGTTGGTGAATGGTTTGTTGCAGAAGGCTGGAATGAAAATAATTTTGACAATCAAAAGATAATTTCTAGATATGAATTAGATCAGTTGTCAACAAGTCCACTTGTATTAAAAAGGATATGCCGCCATGCTGTGATCGTGAACTCTAGTGCGCTGGCGTTAGCAGGCATTACAAAAGATACACCTGATCCAAGTGATGGGGTAATAGTAAGAGATGAAAATGGAGAACCAACTGGATATTTATTAGATGGTGCAAAGGCTATTGTTGAAAAGCATATTCCTGAAGTATCTGCCTCACAATTAGTTATTTCTATTGAAGCAGCAGTAAACGATTTAATTTCACGTGGATTTACAGGTGTACATACGGAGGACATGAGTTATTATGGGGATTTTATAAAACCACTTGAAGCCTTTAAGCAAGTGGTTGGGAACCACCGAAAATTCCGTGTGAATTTGTTAAGACATCATGCTGTGTTTGAAGAAATGATATCTACAGCAACTTATGATGAACCTTGGATTGAACCAGGAGCGATGAAAATTTTTGTTGATGGTTCTCTTGGTGGGCGTACGGCCTTACTTAGTATGCCATATACAGATGATCCAGCTACTCAGGGTGTCGCCATTCATACACAAGAAGAATTAAATGCACTTGTGGCGAAAGCTCGCTTTTATGGACAAGCTGTCGCTGTTCATTGTATAGGTGATTTAGCTATGGAAATGATTTTGGTAGCCATTGAAAAACATCCTGTTCCTCTAGGGAAACGAGATCGCTTAATTCATGCAAATGTGTTGCGGGAAGATTTGGTTAGTCGTATGGAAAAACTAGATATAGTTCTAGATATTCAGCCTAGCTTTGTTACTTCAGACTTTCCATGGGTAAAAGAACGATTAGGAGAAGGGCGACTTGACTGGGCGTATGCCTGGAAAAAGCTATCGGACCGAGGCATTTTATGCAGTGGTGGATCAGACTCCCCAATTGAAGAGGTAGACCCTCGCCTAGGTTTATATGCAGCAATTACAAGAAGAAAACCTGGAGAAACATATGGTGGCTATCAACCTGAAGAAAAACTTAGCCGTTATGAAGCGGTCGCTTTATACACGATTGGTAGTGCGCAAGCGATTAATAAGGAAAATGAACGTGGTTACATTGACGTGAACTTTGATGCTGATTTCACTGTCTTTGATCGTGATTTATTTAAAGGACCAGATGAGCAAGTACTTGAAGCACAAGTGTTGAAAACAATCATTGCAGGCGATATTGTTTTTGAAAAATAATTCGACATTATATAATGTGCTACAAATAATTACTGAAATAAAATACAAGTAGCGAAATGCTACTTGTTTTTATTTGGGAACAACGCTTAGTTTTATCGACATATGGCAAGTAGATGTAAATGGACAAAGCAGAGTAAATGAAAAAGTAATCCTATTAATACGTCTCAAACAGTAGCAAGGGAAAACTCAAATTCTTAATCAAAACACTTCTTTATAGTTAGTTACTTCGCGCAACGCCGCTTCTTCAATTGGAATGCGTACACGTAAAATAATAAAATTTAATAAAGTAAATAATAACGCGGTGAAATATGCTCCAAACATTAACGGAATTACAAGTATTTCAAATGAAACGACAACATAGTTAGGATGTTGTATAAAACGAAACGGGCCTTTTTTAACCACCTGAGCACCTGGTAAAACAAGTATTTTCGTATTCCAGAAACGGCCAAGCGAAGAAATTACCCATATCCGCATCATTTGTAAAGCTAAGAAAACTAAAAATAAAGGCACCCAATATACAGGCACAGTTCGATCAAAAGCCAAAAATTCTATAATTACACTAATGAAAAATAAAACATGCATTGCTACCATATAAGGATAATGACTTGCGCCGACTTCATAACCACCTTGTGAGCGTATCCAAGTTTCATTATTTCGAGCGATAAATAATTCGACAAGTCTTTGTAAAATAACAAAACCTATCACACTGATGAAAAATATAGTCCCTATTGCCATTCAAGTAACACCAACTCTCCGCTAAAACCAGGTCCTAGAGCTGTAAGCAGCCCTTTATCTCCAGGTGAACAACCCAACTTCATGAAAGCTTCTAGTACGTATAAAACTGTAGGCGAAGACATGTTTCCATGTTTCTTTAATATGTCTCTTGAAATTGCGGTCTTCGATGATTCGAAGCCAAGTGCTTTTTCATAAGCAGTTAAAACCTTTTTCCCACCCGGATGTGCAATAAAATGGTCAAGCTGACTAGAGGTGAGTTGATGATCTGACAAAAACTCTGAAACAAAAGGCTCTAGCCATTTTTCAATGATGGAGGGAATGCTTTTAGAGAAAATCACATGAAGTCCATCATTTTTCATATCCCAACCCATAACTTCTTCTGAATTAGGCATAAGTTTAGAAGAAGTTGCAACGAATTTTGGTACAGCTTTCTTAGATACTATCTCGGCATCATTGCCACAAACTAAGGCACACGCTATTCCATCAGCAAATAGAGAAGCACCTATTAAATTACTCTTACTAAAGTCATTGGGTTGAAATGTTAGACTACATAATTCAACACATAACACCAGAACCTTTGCTTTGGGGTGGGCTAAACAATAATCATGAGCTCGACTTAAACCCGAAGCTCCACCAGCACAACCTAATCCCCAAATGGGTATCCGTTTGACGGAATCAGAAAATGGAAGTTGATTAATTATTCGTGCTTCAATACTAGGAGTGGAAAACCCTGTACTCGAAATAAAGAAAATGGCATCAACTTCTGAAGGGTGAATAGAATCAACCAAAAATTCTTTATTTTGAAGACAGGCATTAATAGCTAACACTCCATAAGAAGTGGCTAATTCAATATATAATCGATTGCGTTCTTCTAAATCATGTGTGTGTTCAAACCATTCAATGGGTACGCAAAATTGACGAGACTCAATATCCCCATTTTCAAAAACTTTTAACATGCGCTCCAAATCTGCGTAATGGTCAGTAAATAAATTTCTTAATAAAGTTGATGCATCTTGTTGAGAGTAATTATATGAAGGGAGAAAAGAACTGACAGAATGAATTTTGGACATATAGACTCTCCTTTTGACAAAGATTATAGTCCTAGTTTTTCCAATAATAATAAAGATATTCATTATAACTATAAGAACTTTAATAAATAGTTTTCTTTAGGTTACTATAAGAGGTTGTTCAAAAAG
>NZ_ALJG01000257.1 GCF_000286315.1 Paenisporosarcina sp. TG20
ACCCATTTACCAAATGAAGTTTTTCGTGTATTCTTGTCCATAAGTTGGTCCTTTATATTGGATTTGGACAGGAACTACCTGTACCTACCATTATAAAGATTTTTTCTTTTGGTTTTTATTGATATTTGAAGATTTTATGAATTCCTAATTTTCAAAAGAAATTAATGCAACACTAGTGAAGAAGATTGGATGATATATATGCAAAACAGCGTTAATATCCGTTTTTCACCAAATGAACTTGAAGAATTAAACATTTTAGCGGAACAACAAGGGATCAGCATGGCGGCATTAATTCGAAATGAAGCACTTAAATTAATTAATTTTGAAGTAGAAACAGACTTAACTGTGAAGCTAGTGGATACAGAAGCTTCTAACCTTCCAAATGGCCATCAATTTAAAATACGTGAACTTTACTCAAAACAAAAATGGGCTAATTTCAGTAAACGTTCTCGCTTATCCGTTGGTCGTAAATCTTTCACTGAAGTAGCAAATAAACAATCTCCTTTATCTAAAAAATACGTATTTTCTCACAAAGATTCCGACAACGCTGCTGTTTATAAACGTGTATAATGTCAACAAAACCATCGAAATAAACAAATCAAAAGGGGCATATTTGAAATGTCATTATTAGATAAACTGGAACAAGCTGTACAAAAGAGTAATATACCTTCTATTTTTACAACACTGGATTTAAAAACCTGGATTACTCAATATAAGATTAAGAATGATCAAAACAACTTAGACTACCAGTATAGTTACATTGAAGGCTTTCTTTCATCGTCTACCGTAAACGGTTCTTCAACAAAATGGGATAAGAGACTGAAACAACTAGAAACAAACCCTGTAAGCTACAAATTTATATAATTCCACAAAACCACCGTTTTATAGACAAATTAAATAGCCTGCTCAGAATAGCGTTTGAGCAGGCTTGGTTTGTTGTAATATGTCTATTTAGTTGTCTATCAGGCAAATTATATAAAACGTATAATTAAAGACATGAAGAAGGATATATGGGCTACAGTAACTTAATATCAGGTTAACTTGTTACTGTACTATCTTCTCTTTAATGCAAATGCTTTAGAACGTCGCTCATTCAAATTCATAATAAGGGTTTCATATACATTTTTTTCTTCTGCTTGTAAACGTTCAATTGCCTCATCAAGAATAGCAATTTCATTATCATAGTCCTTTAGCTTGCGATATGCCATCGCATAAGAATTATATAATGTAGGTACATTGTAACCGTTGTAGCGTGCCTTATCAAATAATTCAATTGCTTCATCGACATTGCCTTCTTTACGTGCCTTATCACCATTTTCATAATACGAGTATCCCTCATCAAAGCCTTTCTCCCAATTATGAATGTTCTTAATATCTTTTAATGGCACTCGACTATGTATTGGATTTATTGGTAGTTCTTCTTTTGGAGAAGGTGCTATTTCATCAAATGTTTCTTTCAAATATTTCCACACATCGATTAAATGATATGTAGGTATATGTCGCCCTAAATCTGCTAATGCTTTCTCCTGGTCCACATTATAATTCGTCACGTAATCGTCCCCTATATAAATCCATGCTGTAACCGATTTTGCAAATTTACTTTTCAATACCTTATTACTATTAGTGACTAGAATTGTGGTTACCTCATCTTTGTACTTTTCTAAGTTACCGCCATAAGTAATGATAATTTCATCACGCATACTACGTGTGATAAAGACTACAGCTTTAAGGTTCTCGTATTGGACTTCATCAAATGGCCGGTGCTGTATGCCAAAGTAATGCTCTTCAATTTCACATGCGTATAAAACCGGTGCAGTCTCAAATTATATTTCAGGAGTACTTAGGCTACGATCATATCCATTATCCCGTTTAGTTAGTAACGGTATGATACGATTCGTTAATCTATCATTGGTTTCATTCAATATACGTGTCATTTCTTCGCTCTCTAATCCAATTGCTTGGTCCTCTGTTAAACCAGTAGCAACAAAACGAGTATCAGTGTCATACGTTTTACGTATTTTTTCAGCTTCGTACGCTCGTTGGTGAAACTCCTTATAACGATTACCGCGTCCTTTACCTACGTAAAATATTTCACCTGACTCATTAATAAACCATTCGTAAACATAGAAATTATTTCCTATGCTACCAGTCGATACACCCACTGGTAATGAAGTAATGGAAACCTTATTACCTTCGGCAGAAATGTTAATCTCTACACCTAAACCACCAATATGCTTTGTATCATCAGTTGATGTTTGCTCTGAAACTTGTTTCAAAAAATTGTTCACTTCTTCAGGCCTTTTCTGATTCTCGTTAATGGTAGCTTTCTCTATGCTGCTAAAAAGTTTACTAAACAGACTCATAATATTGCTCCTTTTATGAAGAAGAAATAAATTATTTTTATTAAACACCCAACATATATCTATTATAGCAACAGCACTAATACTTTAATATCAAATTACCGGACTAATATTTTTAGTTATTCGGAAAATGAAAAAACCACTATAGTTTAGGTTGACCAGCTCATGGATAAAACTAAAATCTACATGGCGATAAACTTTTCGCCATAAGTGATGTTCAGATGAGTTATTTATTCTCATAACGTACTAAGCCGTAGTTCATAAAAATACTGCACAATTGGATGCTTTAACTTCATCTTATCGGTCATGTTTAAAATTCGCTTTTTTCCAACCCGTCTGTCCACCAAAGCTAGAATATTCAATAGGATATCATTGCTCTCTATGCTGTCCTCTATAGAAGTGGATAAAAACTTATTAGCTACAACTATAAAATTAGATTTACTTAAGGATGATTGCGCTAACAAAAGCTCCTTTGCATATACTGATAATTTTCTACTCCTTGCAATTACTTGAAGTCGATTCTCCGGTACTATCCCCTTGGTTTCTTTTCTTACCGCTTCAATTTCCTCATTGTTGATAGGAATTTGGATATCTGAATCATTCTTTATTTCTAGCTCCGTCTGATACCATCGGATTAAGGTAGTTATATCACTCATATTAAGTACATTCTTTTTATCTACCGCAATATAACAAATTCCTGCTTTATCAGGTAAATAACGATAGCTGCTTGCACGGTATTCAACCCTTCCATACAATGCAGGACAGAGAAAACTCTCCAGATTTTTCTTCAATTTGCTCCAGGCCATGTAATTCTCCTTAATTTTTATATAATTAATATTTATTGAGGCAGTCGTTCTATTATTCATTATACAATACCAACACATCGATCATACTAAATACAAGGTTTAAGCGTGACTTGAATTACTGATATATCGATAATAGTGAGCAAATAAAATATCCATACTGATGAAACAATGACTATAAGTAATATGGACATTCGGCTTAAAACAATAATACTATTTAAAAACATATATCGAGCATATCGCATCAATAATAATCATCCCTACCACAAATAGGAGGTGACCCATCAGGGTCACCTCCTATTTTAATCTAACTCGTTTCACCTTTACTACAGCACTATTCAACATAAAAAAACGAATTCGATTAACCCATTAAATTATCAATACTAATATTTCCGAAGAATTTAAAATAATTTCCCAATATCCTTCTCATAATATAACAAAAGATATGAAAAAAGAAGCTTCCCAAAAGTTCAGTGAACTCATGAGAAGCCTCCGTAAATTTACCTCAATATTAGCGAACCACTCTCATCTTACTTAAAAACCCACACATATCAAGGGTTTTTTCTTATTTTTACATCATGCCGCCCATGCCGCCCATATCAGGCATGCCGCCACCTGAATTTTTCTCAGGAATGTCTGCTACTACTGCTTCAGTAGTTAAGAACATTGCTGCTACAGATGCTGCATGTTGAAGTGCGTAACGTGTAACTTTGGTAGGATCCACGATACCCGCTTCCATCATGTTAACCCATTCACCGTTTGCTGCGTTGAAACCAATACCGATTTCTTCGCGTTTTAAGCGATCAACGATGATTGAACCTTCAAGACCTGCGTTGTTAGCAATTTGACGAACTGGCTCTTCAAGTGCACGGAGTACAATTTTAACGCCCGTTGCAACATCGCCAGTTTCAGCAGCTGCTACTTCAGCAACTTTTTTATAAACGTTTACAAGTGCAGTACCACCACCAGAAACGATTCCTTCTTCAACTGCTGCACGTGTTGAATTTAAAGCATCTTCAATACGAAGTTTACGCTCTTTAAGTTCTGTTTCAGTTGCTGCACCGACTTTAATCACGGCAACACCACCTGATAGTTTTGCTAAACGTTCTTGTAATTTCTCTTTATCAAACTCAGAAGTTGTATCTTCTAATTGCGCACGGATTTGGCTTACGCGACCCGTAATTTTTTCTGGTTGTCCTGCACCTTCTACGATAGTTGTGTTATCTTTCGTCACAACCACTTTTGCTGCACGACCTAATTGTGTAATATTAGCTGTCTTCAACTCTAAGCCAAGTTCCTCAGTGATGACTTCAGCACCAGTTAGAACAGCGATATCCTCTAACATTGCTTTACGACGGTCGCCAAATCCAGGAGCTTTTACTGCTACTGCATTGAACGTTCCACGTAATTTGTTCACAACTAGTGTAGCTAATGCTTCGCCTTCAACGTCTTCTGCGATTATGATTAGTGGTTTACCTTGTTGTACCACTTGCTCTAATAAAGGAAGAATATCTTGAATGCTTGTTACTTTTTTATCAGTGATTAAGATATATGGGTTTTCTAAAACTGCTTCCATTTTTTCTGAATCAGTAACCATATATGGAGATGCATATCCACGATCGAATTGCATTCCTTCAACCACATCTAGTTCAGTAGTGAAGCCTTTAGATTCTTCGATTGTAATAACACCGTCGTTTCCTACCCGCTCCATTGCTTCAGCGATCAATAGGCCTACTTCTTCATCACCTGAAGAAATAGCAGCTACTTGTGCAATTGATTCTTTGCCTTCGATATCTTTTGAGATTTCTTTAAGGCCAGCAACTGCCGCTACGACAGCTTTTTCAATACCTTTACGAATGCCAACAGGATTAGCACCAGCTGTTACGTTTTTCAAACCTTCACGAATCATCGCTTGAGCAAGAACCGTTGCAGTTGTTGTACCGTCACCAGCAATATCATTTGTTTTAGATGCAACTTCAGCTACTAGCTTAGCACCCATGTTTTCAAATGCATCTTCTAGTTCGATTTCTTTTGCAATTGTTACGCCATCATTTGTAATTAGTGGTGAACCGAACTTTTTCTCAAGAACAACATTACGTCCTTTTGGTCCAAGTGTTACTTTTACAGCATCTGCCAATTTATCTACACCACGAAGCATTGCACTACGTGCGTCTTCACTAAATTTAATTTCTTTTGCCATTTTGTAAACCCTCCTAATAATTTAAATAAAGTTATTAATGTTAGCCTATTATTGCTAATATATCGCTTTCGCGTAAAATTAAATATTCGTTACCTTCATATTTCACTTCAGTACCTGAGTATTTCGAGAAGATAATTCTGTCTCCTTCTCTCACATCTAACTCTACGCGCGTGCCGTTATCAAATACACGACCAGTTCCTACAGAAATTACTTTCCCTTCCTGTGGCTTCTCTTTAGCTGAGTCAGGAATAACAATTCCGAATGATGATTTTTCTTCAGTCTCTAATAATTCAATAACAATACGATCGCCTAATGGTTTTAACAAGTGAAACAACCTCCCTAAAATGGTTTTAATTATTTTATTAGCACTCTCACTCTTTGAGTGCTAACACAATTCTTATCATAATGAATCACTTCGATTATTGCAAGTGTGAGCACTAGATTATTTTATTCTTTGCGATGGACTATAAAAAACAATACAATAGGGAAAGGACTTCTTTTAATGAAAGGACATCATTTGTGAAAAATAATAAAACCGCGTTTTACTTAATTCTAATTTATGTATTGATGCAACTGTCTGGGTTACTCTTTGCCCCTCTCCTCTTTAGCTTTTTAATGGGCCAAGAGGGAATGGAAGTAGAGCAAGCTAAACTTCTAGCAAGTGGTTGGTGGGTATTCATCAGCATGTCAGTAGCGGCCATTATGAGCTTGGCCATAATACGAAAAGATAAATCGTTTTTAAATAACTTAAAAGGCAAAAAAAGTTCAGTCTCTGCATCTATTGGATGGGGTTTTCTTGGCTTCTTTATGGTGTTAATTGGTCAATCTATAGCTGCGCTAATTGAAAATGCACTAGGTATTAAACCAGGGTCTGATAATACAGCTACTTTTGTTAAAATTGCAGCAGCTGCACCGGTTGCCATATTGTCTATTGCGATATTTGCACCTATTCTAGAAGAATTACTATTCAGACGTGTAATTTTTGGATCGCTTGTACAAAAAACGAATTTCTTTATCGCAGGGGGCGTGAGTGCGATCGTCTTTGCTGTCATCCACTTTGACTTCACTCACATCTTACTATACGCGGTATCTGGATTTATATTCGCATTCTTATATTTTAAAACAAAACGGATTCTAACATCTATCATCTCTCATATGTTATTGAATGGTTTTGTTGTAATGGTTCAATTGAATTCTGAAAATATCGAACGTTATCAAAAATATTTAGAATCTCTATCAAACTCACAATAAGATAAGCAAAAAAAGCCTTCTACCGTTTACTCCGGTGGAAGGCTTTCGTTTTTTCGATTATTCAATTCGACAATAATCGCTTGTTGTTCTTCTATTTCACGTTGTTGTTCTGCTTTTAAATACTTTTTGTACCCAATCCGGGAAATCAACACACTTATTTCATACAGCAAAAATAGTGGAACCGTTACTAATAAGTGAGAAAAGAGATCCGGGGGTGTAATAAAAGCTGCTATTATAAATAATGCAAAATACGCGTATTTTCTCATTTTAACCATTAACATTGGTGTAATGATTCCTAAGCGAGTAAAGAATAACAAAATGATTGGTAATTGAAAAACTATCCCAAATGGAAGAGTGATTTGAAACAAGAAATTAAAGTACTCGTTGATACCGATTACTTGGTTGATTCCTAAGTCTGCTGATAAAATCATCATGTATTTTATGACATAAGGAAAAAGTACTTTATAGGAGAAAAGAATACCTCCTAAAAAAAGAAAAAAGGTAAAGGGTATATAACTAAGTGTTGCCTTACGTTCAGGTTCATGTAGACCGGGACTAACAAAACCCCATAATTGATACAAAATTACGGGGGATGTAATTACTAATGCAATAAACATGATGACTTTTAAATAGACCATAATAGGATCGGTTATCGTAAAAGCATTCAATGTTAATGAAGCTGCTTCTTCACTATATTGTAGAAAATGAATAAGAGGTTTTGCAAGGAAGAAACTTCCTACTACACCAAGAACAAAGAAAACGACGATTATCATCAATCGTTTTCTAATTTCATCTATATGCTCAACTAATGTTAAATTTTTATCATTCATCGGATGTTCATCCTAACTTACTTCAGTTCATCTTTTTGAACGTCTTTTTTCTTGTTATCATCTTCGTGATCATCTGCTAAACCTTTTGTTGCATTTTTAAATTCACGTAAAGATGAACCAAACGCTTTACCGAGTTCAGGTAACTTCTTAGGACCAAACACTAGTAACGCAATGACTCCGATAATTATTAAACTTCCTGGACCTGGCATTGCAGACACCTCCTTATGTGTGACTTCATTTTAACTCATTTCACCAATGTTTGCTATTTCCTACTATGAACCTTGTGTGAACGTTTCTTCATCTTGTTTGATGAAGTAGATTAGTGTTTGTAATTCAACGGACAAGTCTATGGTATGAACACGTATTGAATTAGGCACCGATAACCGTACTGGTGTAAAATTGAGAATCCCTTTAACCGCCGTTTTGATTAAGAGATCAGTAACTTCTTGGGCTACGCGTGATGGAACTGTTAAGATTACAAGTTCAATTCCATACTCTTGTATTTTTTCTACTAACTTACTGGGCTCAAAAACGGGAATATCGGTCATTATCGTACCGTCTTCCGTTGCACTTGTATCAAATGCCACCACAATTCGAGTGTTGTGGTTTTTTTGAATATTATATTTTAGAAAAGCCGTACCTAAACTGCCTACACCAATTAATGCCACATTTTTTTTTTCATCTTGATCAAGTGTTTGACGAAAAAATGTTAGTAAGTGTTGTACATCATAGCCATAGCCTTTTTTGCCTAAAGCTCCAAAATGTGAAAAATCACGTCGAATCGTCGCAGAATCAATTTTCATCGCTTCACTAAGTTCTTGTGAAGAGATACGTTTTTTATCCGCATTAGAAAGATTTTGCATATATCTGTAATAAAGAGGTAATCTTTTTGTTGTAGCTTGTGGAATTCTAGGCTGATCTTGTTTCATACAGTTCCTCCTGCAATTTAAGCGAAATCGTTTTCATCTTACATGACTCGAATGGTGATGTAAAGTCCAGTCGTTGCATGTGCCTGAAGCATCCTTTAAAATGAATGAGAACTGAGGTGGAATATATGATTGTATTACAAGTGAATCAATTACATAAATCTTTTATCGCCGATGAAATATTAAGTAATGTTAAACTCGAAATAAATCATCGAGACCGGGTAGCGTTAGTTGGTAGAAACGGTACTGGGAAGTCGACTCTTCTTAAAATTATTGCAGGTGAACTGTCTTATGACTCGGGAGAAATCACAATCCCTAAAGACACAAAAATAGGTTATATGGAACAACATGCGGGCATTGATTCTAATTTGTCTATTTGGGATGAAATGATGACCATTTTTGAACATCATCAAAAAGCCGAACAAGAATTACGATCGTTAGAAAGACAAATGGCCAATCCGGATATTTATGAAGATCCTGATTCTTATGCTCGCATTATGTCGGACTATGACATAAAGCAAGTTGCATTTAAAGATTCCGGTGGTTACCAATACGAAGCTGATACACGTTCCATCCTACATGGGATGCAATTCTTCACTGATGATTACACTAAGCCTATTCAATCGTTATCCGGTGGCCAGAAAACCCGTTTGGCACTGACCAAACTATTACTAACAAAACCCGATTTACTTATTCTTGATGAACCAACTAACCACTTAGATATTGATACCCTAAGCTGGCTAGAGCGTTACCTTCAAGGATATCCTGGAGCCATTTTAATCGTCTCCCATGACCGATATTTCTTAGATCAAGTTGTAAACTTTGTTTATGAAGTATCTCGTCATAAGGTTAAACGTTTTGTGGGGAATTACAGTAAGTACTTAGAAGAAAAAGCGAAGACGTACGAACTAGATTTAAAAACCTTTGAACGTCAGCAGTCAGAAAAAACAAAACTTGAAGATTTTGTACAACGTAACTTGGCAGCTACATCCACAACGAAAATGGCCCAGTCTCGTCGCAAGGTTTTAGAAAAGACGGATTGGATGGAGTCCCCAGATAGCGATGAAAAATCTGCGAAGTTTGGATTTTCTATTAATCGTCATAGTGGTAAAGACGTCCTTAAATTAGAAGATGTGTCGGTAGGATACTCAGATAAACCCGTATCACAAGATGTAAATCTTAGAGTTTTTCGTGAAGATCGTATTGCTTTAGTAGGACCAAATGGTGTAGGAAAATCTACATTACTCAAAACAGTTGTAAAAGATATTGCTCCAATAACCGGATCAATTCAATATGGAACGAATGTTCAATTTGGTTATTATGATCAAGAACAAGCTAAACTTACCGGTAACCGGTCCGTGCTTAAAGAATTATGGGACGATTGGCCACTATTTAACGAAAAAGATGTTCGCAATATTTTAGGTCGTTTCTTATTCAGTGGTGACGATGTGAATAAAACCATCTCATCTTTATCAGGTGGTGAAAAAGCTAGAGTGGCTTTAGCTAAGCTTATGATGGTAAAAGCCAATACTTTAATTCTTGATGAACCTACCAATCATTTGGACCTTGATAGCAAAGAGGTTCTTGAAAATGCATTAATTGATTATCCTGGAACCATTCTTTTCGTCTCGCATGATCGTTACTTTATTAACAGGATAGCAACAAAAGTCATCGACTTATCAAAAGACGGAGCATTCGAATATTTAGGTGATTATGATTACTTTGTTGAAAAGAAAAAAGAATTAGAAGAAATCCGTTTAGAACAAGCAGGTGTTCTAGAAGTGGGAGTTGCAACGACAAAACACTCCACCTCTACCATCGATAAAGATGCGAAGAAAAAGGAACGAAAAATCTCAAGACGTTTAGAAGAACTAGAGCTACTATTACAAACGGTAGATGAAAACATAAACTCTGTTGAAGAAAAATTATGTGACCCAAAAATATTCCAAGATCATGAGCAATTATTGACACTTCAAAAGGAGCTAGAATCTTTTAAAGAGGAACAAGAAGTTCTAATGACTGAGTGGGTTGGACTAGAAGAAGAATTAGAAGAATTATAACTATTGCGCATGTCTAAACATGCGCAATTTTTTTACATATTTAAATCATATATATAGGTCAAGTACTTCTTTCGACATTTTTCTTTCCACAATTTTATTCACAATAAAAAGCTATATATATCAATCTATCAACAGACTTACCCACACTATCCACAGATAAAAAATTTTTTATATTCCTTATTCGGTTGTAAACCTACCACTATATATTGAATTCGACTGACTTATGCACAGGTTATCCACAAATTGTGCATAAGTACAGATGTTCTCTATTGACAACTCTATTTATTTTTGTTAAAAAAGAATCGATTTTCTCCTAAGAGAAAATCGATTCTTTTTACTTCCAGTCGAATAATGTCATTCCAGGTTTTCCGTTCATTGCCATTGAACTAGTATGTCCTTTTTCAAACATAACAGAGCCTGCTGCAGCAATCATCGCTGCATTATCTGTACATAAAAATAGAGGTGGTACTGTAAATTTGATACCTTCTTTAATAAAGGTATCTTCTAACGACTTTCTTAACCCCCTATTTGCGGCAACACCACCAGCAGCAATTACCTGTTTTACCTTATACTCTTTGGCAGCACGCAATGTTTTCGAAGTAAGTACTTCTACCACACTAGATTGAAAACCCGCGGCTACGGCTTGAGGATTAATCTCTTCTCCTCGTTGCTCAGCATTGTGCATATAGTTTATTACAGATGATTTTAATCCACTAAAGCTAAAGTCATAAGAACCTGGCTCTAACCAAATTCTAGGGAAGGCTATTGCTTCTTCGCTTTCATGTGCAAGTCTGTCTATATGCGGGCCTCCAGGATAGGGAAGCTTTAATACTCTTGCTACTTTATCATACGCTTCCCCTGCAGCATCATCACGTGTTTCACCAATTAACTCAAATGAACCGTGATTTTGCATTAAAACGATTTCCGTGTGTCCACCGGAAACGACCAGTGCTAGTAATGGGAATTCCATGGGTTCTACTAACTGATTCGCGTATATGTGACCAGCAATATGATGAACACCAACAAGAGGCAATTGATTCGCGAAGGCAAACGCTTTTGCTGCATTTATCCCTATTAAAAGAGCACCAACAAGTCCAGGTCCCTCAGTTACTGCTACTGCATCTAAGTCATTTGGTTTCATGTTTGCTTGCTTAAGAGCTTCTTCTAATACCATAGTCACTTCTTCTACATGATGTCGAGAAGCGATTTCCGGAACGACACCACCAAACCTTTTATGACTTTCGATTTGTGATGATACAACATTGGATATAATCTCATTCCCATTACGAACGATTGATGCAGCCGTCTCATCACAACTGGTTTCAATACCTAACACTATTTGATCTTTTATCATTTATATTTCACCCACATCACTAGTGCATCCTCTAGGTTATCAGTATAATACCCTTTTCGAATACCACCATTTTTAAAATCTAGCTTACGGTATAAATTTTGTGCAATTGTATTACTTACTCTTACTTCTAATGTCATCAGAACAACTTCATGCTCTTTAGACACTCGAATCGCTTCACGCATTAGTCCTTCACCAATCTTATTGCCCCGAGCTTGCTCGGTCACTGCGACATTTGTAATATGGCATTCATCCATCACGAGCCACATTCCACAAAAACCAATAATTTCTCCAAAACTATTTTCTGCCACAACATAATAAGCATGCAAGTTGGTCGTCATTTCTTGTAAAAATGCATCTCTTGTCCAGGGTAGACTGAATGCCTCTTTTTCAACCTTTAAGACACCATCAATATCAGCAACTGTCATTTTCCGATATGTAATTGAATCATTCATTAAGATTCAGCCTTTTTTTGTTCAGAATGCCAATTCGTCTCTGCTTCCGTAATTCTCTTATACTCAGGTACAAAATGATGTGTTTCGTCTATTGAAGGAAGTGGTTTCTTCATAGCTTGCTCGATCAATACAGATGCTTTTGGTAAATCCAAATGAAATGGTGCTCGAATAGCTCGTTTACCTAATACTTGTTGGATAGCTTCCCAATGAATTGAAACATCTTTTCCTATAAACAATATATCTTCATCTTTAGCTGCTAATATTTCTAAAACAGATTCTAGTGAATAATGACCATCTGGTAAGAGCGCATTAAAGTCATTAGTATATATCCCTGTAAATACATTTAACCGGCGTGCATCCATAATAGGACAAATTAGTCCTTTGAAAAACACTCCATTTCCAGCTAATGCTTGTAGACTAGATACCCCTACGAGTGGAATCTTTAGTGTCCAAGCAAGGGTTTTAGCAATGGTAACCCCAATGCGAACTCCCGTGTATGATCCTGGACCTTCAGCAACTGCAATTGCATCAATTTCATTCGGTTTAATATTTGCTTGTTTTAACACTTCTTCAACAGCAGGCATCGCCCCCACTGAATGCGTAACATTCAATGCGCTTGACCATTCAACCAATAACTGGTTATCTTGAACAAGTGCTATTGATAATGGTACATTTGATGTATCGATTCCTAACCAAATCATTCAAATAACTCCTTACATAATTGCTCATAACGTTCACCCTTTGGAGTAACTTCAAAACGTCTAGCAAATTCATCTTCATAGAAAACTTCTATTTGTAATCGTTCATTTGGCAAATCGTTTTCAATCAATTTTGCCCACTCAATTACAGTCACAGCTTCTCCATAAAAAAGTTCATCCCATCCTAGGTCCTCTTCACTTCCTGCAAGACGATATACATCTAAGTGATTGAATGGTAATCTACCTTCATATTGTTTTAAAATGGTAAAGGTTGGACTGTTCACATTCCGGACTACTCCTAATCCTTTTGCAAAACTTTTAGTAAAAGTTGTCTTCCCAGCTCCAAGATCACCTTCCAGTGTAATAATATCCTGTGCTTGAACAATGGACCCTAAACGTTGACCAAATTGTTCCGTTTCTTCGAGTGATGTAACTTGTTTAATATACGTCATATAATGATTACCTCACACATGTTTTCTATAGTGTACCGAACTCATAGCAATTCTTCACTTTATTTGCACAAAAAAATCCACATAGAAAGTTTCCTTTCAATGCGGATTGTTAATTTTAGATAAATGGCGGTCCCGACCGGGATCGAACCGGCGATCTCCTGCGTGACAGGCAGGCATGTTAACCGCTACACCACGGGACCATATGATATTTAACGACAAGATTTATTATATCAGTGTTATGAAATTAAAACAATAGTATTTTAAGAAATAGTTTAAGAAATTTAAAAGTATGGTTTCACTATATGAATAATAGAGTTGCGAATTGATTATTGGAGTCATAATATAGAACGAAAACGGTTCCCATTAAAAGTTTTCTAGAGTCTAAAAAACAAATGTTTTGTGCACTACGTTACAAATGGATAACGAACACATAATCTTCTTATGAATTTGAAATTAGTTTTTTTTATAAATTGATTGATTAATCAATCTTATTTACATTGAAAGATATACAAACTATCAACAGCTTACGAGTATAACTCTCCATTTCGAGAAGGAGAAAAGACGAAGTTCAAGATTTCTTCTTCAACCATTAATCTTCAAGATAACCCCATATCCTGGCACTCTTTGTTCTTCCTTCACCTTTTAATCTCAATCGAAAAAAATGCACAAAAAAAACGATACCCTTTTACAGGTACCGGTTTTCTATTTGCCTAGCGAC
>NZ_ALJG01000258.1 GCF_000286315.1 Paenisporosarcina sp. TG20
CAGTAGGTTTGTACTTTCTTAAAGGACCGGGAACACTTTTCCCGGTTTTTCTTGTATCATTTATTCCGTTTGGAAGGGGTATTGGTCAATGAATTAAGTAATATAAAGCCCATATAGCTCAATTTTTTCATAGTAATAATTCCCTGTTACATTAATATTTCAAAATTATAACTATATTTCGTATTAAGAAACGTTGTATCTCTAGTAATCTCAAGTTAATCATTTCAGATGTAATGAAATTGTAAGAATCCTTCCATATATTTAGTAGTGATTAATTTAACAAAACTATTTACTATGAAGATATAACAAACAGAAGGGATTGATTAGATGTTGAAAAAATTAGGTAAAGTTACTATTGCTTCTATTATATCTATATCTGTATTATTTCCAATTAACGCTATGGCGGATAGTTCATATAAAGTAATATCAGGAGATTCACTTTGGAGAATTGCTGTTAAAACACAAACGGGAGTTCAGGAATTGATCGATTCAAACCCACAACTCGCTAATCCAAATCTTATTTACCCTGGACAAATGATTAATGTTCCTACAAAAGAACAAGCTAGTGTAGAGCAAGAAGTAACTAGACTCGTAAATGTTGAAAGAGCAAATGCTGGACTTCCAGCTTTGAAGAATGATTGGGAGCTTGCAAGAGTAGCAGAATTTAAGTCTCAAGATATGCGTGACAAGAAATATTTCAGCCATACAAGTCCAACATATGGTTCACCGTTTACAATGATGAAAAATTTTGGCATTACGTATAGATCTGCTGGAGAAAACATTGCGCAAGGTCAAAGAAACGCAGCTGAGGTAGTGCAAGCATGGATGAACAGTGAAGGTCATAAAGCCAATATCCTTAGCAGAAACTTTACACATATTGGAGTAGGATATGTTCAGGACGGTAATTACTGGACACAAATGTTTATTCAAAAATAATTATGTTTTAGAAGATTATAGGAAAGCACATCAATGTAAAAAAATGATGTGCTTTTTTCTATATTATTGCTAAAAATCATTGTTACATCTCCAAGTGTGCAACTCCCTTTTTAAAAAAACTCAGATGTCTTCCGCTTTGTTTATTCAGACGATATGAGAAATTATGCGGGTTTAAATTGTCCAAGTAAGATTAATCGAAATTTGCTTAGCGGTAGGGATCCATCCCAAGGTTTGTTGCTTATTAATATGGTATCATGTGGGTTTCGTCATTCGAATAGATAAAATCATTGTATTATTTAAGTAAAACCAAGACCAATAGTCGACATGAATTCAGTATTTGGGCACTAATACCATAAGTAGAGATTTAGAATACGTTTGAAGAAAGTTAAATGTATTACAGGGGAGCTATAGCTATCATCTTTTAAACCTTTCATAAACTTTGTAACAACCCAACTACTATATACGTCTAACTTTCATGTGGATAGACGGTGATACATTGCCGAACAAAGAAATGATTCTAGTATGGTGAGTATCGATGTCTAATAGATCATGAAATATAAAAAAGTTGGAAATATAATACAAATTATTCTAACATGGAGAAAACAAATAGCATAGCAATCTAATATAACTAAACCCATTTATGGTATTATTGGAAAGACAGTTTATTAAAAAAGGAAACTAAAATTACAATTATAATATATGACAATAGAGTTTAGATAGTTAATGTTGAAAGGGGACTAGGAGATGTGTGGATTTACAGGTTTTATTGGAAATACAGATAATGAGTTTGATGTGTTAAAAGAAATGATGGACGCAATAGTCCATCGAGGACCTGATTCTTCTGGAGAGTTTGTTGAAGATGGAGTTGCTCTTGGTTTCCGCAGATTAAGTATTATTGATTTAGAAGCAGGGAGCCAACCTATATATAATGAAGATGAATCTATTGTTTTAATTTTCAATGGTGAAATTTATAATTTTATTGAACTCAGAGAAGTTTTGGTTGCACAGGGACATGTCTTCAAGACCCATACCGATAGTGAAGTGCTTATACATGGATACGAAGAATATGGAACAGATTTGGTAGGGAAACTACGTGGTATGTTTGCTTTTGTCATCTGGGACCGCAGTGAGAAAAAACTTTTTGCGGCACGCGATATGTTTGGCATTAAACCGTTCTATTATGCTCAAATGAATGGAACGCTTTTATTTGGCTCAGAAATCAAAAGTTTGATCCCGCACCCTCATTTTCTAAAGGAATTTAATGAAAATGCATTGAAACCATATTTGACTTTTCAATATCCCGTTATGAATGAAACATTTTTTAAGGGGGTATTTAAATTACCTGCAGCGCATTACATGACTCTCGAGAAAGGTCATGTTGAAATAAAACGATACTGGTCTCCGAAATTTGAGCCAAGTAATCAACCATTGGAAGAACTGGTTGATGAAATCGATGATGTTGTTCGAGATTCTGTTGTTGCCCATCAAATAAGTGATGTGAAACTAGGGTCATTCCTATCAAGTGGTGTTGACTCTAGTTATGTAGCCGCCCTTGTGAAACCGGACAAAACATTTACAGTTGGTTTCAGTGATGAAAACTTTTCTGAAATTGATAATGCCAAAGAACTGTCAAATGAATTGGGTATCCAAAATATTAGTGAAATCTTGGATGCGGATACCTGTTTTAGCAAGCTGCCTGAGATTCAATATATGATGGATGAACCACATTCAAATCCTTCCATTGTACCACTTTATTTCCTGGCTGAACTGGCTAGCAAACATGTTACTGTTGTCCTGTCAGGCGAAGGTGCAGATGAGCTTTTCGGTGGTTATGATGATTATAAAACGGCTCCGGCATTGAAAAAATATAAAAAAATCTCACGACTTATTAGAAAACCTTTGGGTGTAGTTGCAAAGTGGATGCCAGAAATGAAAGGGAAAAACTTCTTAATTAAGGGTGGACTTCCCGTAGAGGATTGGTTTATTGGGCAAGCAAACATATTTTCTGAAGAAGAGGCAACAGGCATAGTTAATTCAGACTATAGCAAATCTTTAAAAGTGAAAGAAATTGTTAAACCAATTTATGATCAAGTTAAGCATGAAGATGATGTGACCAAGATGCAATATCTTGATCTCCACCATTGGCTTGTTGATGATATTCTATTAAAAGCTGACAAAATGAGCATGGCTCATTCAATTGAATTACGTGTTCCATTCTTAGATAAGGAAGTAATGGAAACTGCTTCCAAGATTCCTTCCAAATATCGAGTGAATCATATTAACACAAAATATGCTTTTCGATTGGCTGCTGGTAGAGCCCTACCTAAAAAATCAGCGAACCGTAAAAAAATCGGTTTTCCTGTACCAATTCGTCATTGGATCCGAACGGATAAATACTATCAGGAAATCAAGCAATATTTCACAGGAAATGCTGCATCGATATTTTTCAATCAAGCTAAAATAGTGGGACTTCTTGAAGAGCATTATCAAGGTAAGAAGAATAATGGAAGAAAAGTTTGGACAATTTTCATGTTCTTAGTATGGTACAAAGTATACTTTGAATCCGATTCACTATCTTTTGTTGAAACCAATTCTAAACAAATCAAACAATTGACTAGAAATTAACATTGGGATGAATTCCATTTAGTGGAGCGTCCATGGGATAAAAGTAAATTTGATTGCTTACTTCTATTGGTATAAACAAGAAGACACCTCCAATCTGTTAGCGTGATTGGAGGTGTCTTCTGTATGAGTATGAAAAATACTGTACAACGAACGTTGAACGAACATGAATTTTCTAAACACTGACTAAGCATTAATAGACACCATCGATCTGCTTCAGTCAGATAAGTGGTGTCTTATTTTTGGGGATTTTAGAAGGGAATTGCCGGTATAGCACGAATGTCAGACGTTATCTTGAAATCATATAGATAACCAGATACTAGATAATTGGGTAATACGGTTCATACCGTGGATTCCAGTAATAGGGAGGTCTTTCCCCAACTTTAGGTAATTGAAAAGAGTACGGGTTAGAGTTATATAAAACATTTACTTTTTCACCGGAGTGATTGACCAACAATAATTCTGCTTCTTCGCTAAATGTGTAGTTATGCAAAATGTTAGCCCCCTTAAAAATTCTTACTCCTGTTATCGTATTGGAAACACTTTGAAATTATGATTCGTTTGGTTAATAAAATCATTTTAGTGTCACTTGAGGCATAAAGTAACCCGACTATTGTATTTAGGAGGATTGCTGTGTCAAAAGATTACGAAACTAATTCTGAGTTACCACCGGATCAAAATTATCCGATGCATCCTAATTACGGAAGAATTACACGTTACCAAGACGTCCCAATTACAGTGCCCGAACAACGTCAACTCCGCCAACCAGGTGTAGAAAAATTAATGTTTCCTCGACCAATTATAGAAAATCCGAATTATAAAGGAAGTGGAAAATTAATAGGAAAGGTTGCGCTCATCACAGGGGGGGACAGTGGTATGGGTGCGGCTGCAGCAATTGCTTTTGCAAAAGAAGGTGCGGACGTCGCGATTTCTTATTTAGATGAACATGAGGATGCAAACCGAACCAAAACACGAATTGAAGAAATAGGTCAACGTTGTTTACTGTTGCCAGGTGATTTGAGAGAAAAACAACAATGTATTAATATTGTGGAATTAACCATCCAAACATTTGGTTATCTTCATGTCCTTTGTAACCATGTAGGTATCCAGTTTCAGCAATTAAGCTTGCTTGATATTACAGACGAGCAGTTCGATGATACATTCAAAGTAAATATTTATTCGCATTTCTATACAACCCGAGCAGCAATTCCACAATTAAAACCAGGTAGCTCCATCATTAATACATCTTCCATTGTGACCTATATGGGTCATCCACAATTAATCGATTATACCGCAACCAAAGGCGCGAATCTTGGCTTTACTCGTGCTTTGGCTCATAATTTAGTAGGGAAGGGTATTCGTGTAAATGCTATTGCTCCGGGTAGAATATGGACCCCACTTATCCCTTCTAGTTTTTCTGCCGATACGGTCACACAAGTAGAGAATCCAATGGAGCGACAAGGGCAGCCATTTGAAGTCGCTCCAACTTTCGTCTATCTCGCATCTGATGACTCACGTTTTGTGACAGGACAAACGCTACATGTTAATGGCGGTCAATTTACTACTTCTTGATTTATATTGACTACTATAATAAGTATTCCATGAGCGGCCGAAATTGCATCTTCGGCTGCTATTTTTATTTGAAGGAACCAGACACATCTTTCATTCACCAAAATCAAGGTTTAATTGACGAAAATGAGAATTGTCGGTTTACCGTGGGGTCTAAAACACGTACTGCCATGGACTATTTGGTAATTGACGTAATTGGGATTTTGCCGTAGGTTGGAACATCTAGTGTATGAACTGTAATTTGGTTGGAGCTCTTTTAATTTGCCCCATGTAATTCTTCGATAAAGTATAATTGATTTACAAGCATCATCTAAGGGAAAATACCATGTTCTTCAGGTAAATAGCTTAATTAGCTTATCTTAGAGTCATGAATCAATAATCTAACTCAAAATAGTTACTAGATTAAAGGCCAGATAAGTGGTGCCTATATTAAATATGATTTAGTATACGAATTAAGGAGAAAGTAAAAAACATGATTTCTTTCTCAAGGACCATATGTTGAAATGTACGTGATAAAATACATTTGAAATTTCTTAAAAGGATTAACGAAAAAATACAGGGGATTAGCGCATGAACCGCTACTGCAGGTGATCAAATGATACATACTTACTTAGGTGAAACAATACAATTTGAGATTAATTACAAAAAGCGGACATCCGTAGGTATTCTTATAGACGCCTATGGAAATGTTGAAGTCCAGGCTCCTAAAGGAACATCTGAAGAAAAAGCGATTCAATTTATAGAGCGAAATTGGGATCAGATTCAACAAAAATCAAAAGAAATGCAGGAAAGAATGCTTGGACCAAAAGAGAGGGTCTATCATCATGGCGAGACCTTTCTTTATTTAGGAAAAACATATCCTATTCAGATTTCTCAAGATACTACCATTAAAAAAGACTATGTCGTTTTTGAAGAGGGCATCTTATGTATAGTTGTAAAACAATTAGAGGACGAAAAAATTAAACAAGCCTTAAAACGATTTTATTATCAGCGCTGTAAATCTTTAATAGAGAAAAGCATCAAAAAATATCAAAGCGATTTCAAGGTAAAACCACGTTCTATCCGTATAACTGATAGTAAAGCAAACTGGGGAACCTGTGATTCACAAATGCAGTTAACATTTAATTGGAGGCTGGCAATGGCACCACTTGAGGTGATTGACTATGTTGTCATTCATGAAATGTGCCACATGGTCCATCTGAATCACGACCGATCCTTCTGGCGTCTTGTTGGTAAAATGAGCCCCAACTTTAAGGAACAGGAACGTTGGTTAGCATTATCAAGCTGGAAAATGACTGTATAGTAATAGATGTTTTAGGATATAAATTGAATTGAATCGAGATAGAGGAATAGAATTCCCATTGAACTTGAATAAAAATTCAAAGGGTGTTCTTATTTCATCTCCGGCCACTACTTTCTGTAGCAGAACTCCATTCTATATTAAACCAAGTGAAGAACATCCTTTCTAAGTATATTGAAGAAGAGTGAATGACATATAAGCTTCAAAAAATGGTTAATTGAGAAGTGAAGATCCAAGAAAGGGTCTTTAGTTTAATAAATTTATGGTAAAATAATTTGAGTTTTGGGGTGAGTATGTTTGTTTACTAGTGTGATACCAGCTATTCGTCATATGAAGGATTTCGAGAAAGTAATGAAAACAGATCATGAATACATCATATTTTTAGAGACTCGTCTCTCACAAGTAGAAAGTATCGTTAAACTTGCCAAGCAGTATAAGAAAAAAGTGTTAATGCATTCGGATCTCATTCATGGTTTAAAAACTGATGAATATGGACTCGAATATTTAATCAACAATGTGAAGGTGGATGGGATTATCTCAACAAGAGTCAACGTGATTGCTACTGCAAAAAAACATAATATAATCAGTATTCAACGTTTATTCGCATTGGATAGTCATGCACTTAATCATAATTTAAAAGCTTGTAAAAAAATTAAACCGGATTACATAGAGGTTTTACCTGGTATCATTCCTAACATTTTGAAAGAAATATACGATGAAACAGGAATTCCAGTCATTGCTGGTGGATTAATCCGGACGAAAGAGGATGTTAAAGCTGCATTGAATAATGGTGCTTTTGCGGTTACCACCTCAAATAAAGACCTTTGGTAATAGTTGAATCTTCTTTGTGTACCCAAGCGGAACAACTGATATCTAATAACGGGTTAAATTTTGTTGTCTACTATGAATTTTCCTGTTGATTTATATACCGTAAAAGTATTAAAATGGAATATTTTCATCATTAACATGTTGGAAAAATGTTTTCAATTTAGATTGACACCGCTTTCAAAAAAATATATACTAACTTTTAAGTTAATAAATTGTGACGAGAACAAGAGACTCACATTAAATTCTTTGGATTTTTATCCAAGGAAATTTAATGTTGGTCTTTTTTTATTCTCAACAAATATGGGGGTGAGAAAAAACGATGTGTTAACTGTTAGGTACTATGTAAAGCTATAACCTGTTTTCTATTTTTAAAATGGTTTTAAGTTGAACTAATATGTATTATTATTATTATTTTCACAAAATTTTTCATAGATTAAAAGGGGGATATTATGAATAGATTAAAGAATCCAGTCGTAGTGTTAGTGATTGCTTTACTGATAATTTTGATCGGAAGTATAGCTGCTTCTCAATTTAACGAATCAAGTGGTGATGTTGATGTTTCAAGAATTTATTTTGACACACCAAGAGGCGAACTTTCTGGTCTTTTGTATAAACCAGAAAATACTAATGAACAACCGATGCCAACAATTATAGCAACACATGGCTATCTAAACTCTGCTGAAATGCAGGATGCTCAGGCTATAGAAATGTCAAAAAGAGGTTATGTGGTTTTAGCGTTGGATCTATATGATCATGGACATTCAACAGGAACAATGGAAAAACCAATCCCGTTTTTCTCATTTTGGCCTCATGCAATCTATGATGCTGTTCAATATATGTATGAACAAGATTACGTGTTAAAAGATGAAAATGGCAATGGGATTATTGCAGTATCTGGTCACTCAATGGGTGGATTTTCTTCAACTCATGCCGTTATGTTAGATGAAGTTGATTTCCAGGAAAGTGGAATCAGAAAAATCTTTAGTTCGCTTACAATGGGTTCTGATTATCAATGGGTGAAGACACTAGGATATACTGATGAAGAAATTAATAATTCATATGGTCCAAGAACTTCCGGGAAAATTGCTGGTCAATATGATGAGTTCTTCTTTGATGCAGCAGCAGCTGCAGCTGGAGCATCCGTTGTGAAAAAAGACTATGTTAACACAGAAGAAGGGAAAGGATTTTTAGGAGCGCAAGAAAGTCCAATCGCTGGTGAAATTTATGAAGTGAATGGTGGAGAAAGGGTAATCTATCAACCTAATGAAACTCATCCATGGAATCACTTTTCAAAAGAATCAACAGGATATGCTATTGATTTTTATGATATGACATTTGCTGATTATAATAACCTCGTAACAGTAGATGAAGATGGCCAGACATGGGTATTGAAAGAGTGGTTTTCGTTTGTAGCACTTATCGGATTCATCATGCTCTTTATTCCAGTTGTTTTACTGTTATCGAAATTACCATTCCTTAAAAATATTTACACAAACAAACCAACAGCACTTCCTGAACCAAAGACAAATGGCGCAAGATTAGCAGGTTATTTACTAGTCCTAGTCGGTGTCTTGTACCCAGCATTGTTTTTCTCTGCATTATACGGGGCGGATTTTTATGGAATGAGATTATTAAGACAAGTTAGTATGATCTTTATTGTCTTCTCTGCTATTGTTCTGATTTACTCATTTGTGAAAAATTCAGAGCGAAATCTAAAAACGTGTTCGTTTAGTATGCTTATTTTAAGTGTGATTCAGTATATACATTTAAAACAACAAAGTACACTCCATGCCACAACAGAGTTATTTGGTGCACCAACAGTTAATCCAATTGTCTTTTGGGCAATTAATGTAACAATTGTTACATTAATGATTATGGTTTGCTACCACTATGTTTCTAAGAAACCTGAAGGCGCAACAATTGAAAGTTACGGAGTAAAAGTAAATATAAAAACAATTATTGCTGCTTTGTTAACAGCAGTTATAGCAGTTGTCATTGGGTATGCAGTTCTCTATCTAGTTGATGCGGTATTCAAGACTGACTTCCGTCTTTGGACATTTGCTGTCAAAACATTCGAAGGTCATCATGTGATTGCATTACTAAAATATGCACCAATGTTATTCATTTACTTCTTAGTACTAGGTATTTCTATAAATATAAATACTGCTAAGTTTAACGGAATTAAAGGATATATTGTATCCATTCTATACTTTGTAGGTGGCTTAGTTCTTTACCTCGGTTACCACTATGGATCCCTGTTTATTACAGGAACAGCTGGGTACCCTGGAGAATCACTTTCTTCAATCATTGTTATTGGTCTAGTTCCAGCATTAATAATCGCTGCAATATTTAATCGTTACCTATTTAGAAAGACAGGAAACGTTTATGTAGGAGCATTCCTTAACACATTGTTAATAACAATGATTACACTTGCAAATACAGCGCTATATACAATATTGTAATAGCTTGTACGTTATTCGAACAAATAAAAAAGAGCAAGGGACATAGGTCCTGAGCTCTTTTTTATACGCCATGGTTCCCTGTCAGAGAGGACATTGGAATAGAACTATTGGTCAACTAGATTTCTGCTAAAGATAAGTATCGAATAAGTAGAAAGGCTTCAATGGATTAATTTCCATGACAAGGGAGGAATACCGATGGGAAAATATATTTTAGCTCTTGATCAAGGGACAACAAGTTCACGTGCTATTTTATTCAACAAAAAAGGAGAAATCGTCGAAACTGGAAACCATGAATTCGAGCAGTTCTTTCCACAGCCCGGCTGGGTAGAACATGATGCAAATGAAATTTGGACTTCGATTCTCGCTTGTATCGCTGATGTACTACGGAAGGCAGATGTAGATCCAGAGGAGATAGCAAGTATTGGCATTACAAATCAACGTGAAACAACTGTAGTATGGGATAAAAACACTGGAAAACCAATTTACAAAGCCATTGTCTGGCAGTCTCGTCAAACAGAAGATATTTGCCGTGAGCTAAGAGAAAAAGGTTACAATGATCTATTTAACGAAAAAACAGGCCTACTCCTAGATCCCTATTTCTCTGGTACAAAAGTGAAATGGATCCTTGATAATGTGGAGGGGGCTAGAGAAAAAGCTGAGAACGGTGACTTATTATTCGGTACAATTGATACGTGGTTAGTTTACAAGCTATCTGGTGGCAAAGTCCATGTAACTGATTATTCAAATGCATCTCGGACGCTCATGTTCAATATCTATGACTTGAAATGGGACGATGAGCTATTAGACATTTTAACAGTACCCAAGAGCATGCTTCCTGAAGTACGTCAATCATCTGAAGTATATGCACATACGGTGGATTATCATTTCTTTGGTCATAATATTCCAATTTCAGGTATAGCTGGTGACCAACAAGCAGCTTTATTTGGTCAGGCTTGCTTTGAAAAAGGAATGGCTAAAAACACTTATGGAACTGGTTGTTTTATGTTAATGAATACGGGTGAAAAAGCCGTTAAATCTAAACATGGGCTACTTACTACTCTGGCTTGGGGTGTAGATGGAAAAGTGGAATATGCCTTAGAAGGAAGTGTTTTTGTAGCTGGATCTGCAATCCAATGGTTACGCGATGGATTACGTATGATCAATAACGCACCTGAAAGTGAAAACTACGCAGTTAAAGTAGATTCGACAGAGGGGGTGTACGTTGTTCCTGCCTTTGTTGGTTTAGGAACACCTTATTGGGACAGTGATGCTCGGGGAGCTGTATTTGGCCTGAGTCGTGGTACAACAAAAGAACACTTCATACGTGCAACACTTGAATCTTTAGCTTATCAAACAAGAGACGTTTTGGAGGCAATGGTTGCAGATTCTGGAATCGAATTGAAATCGCTTCGTGTTGACGGCGGAGCAGTAAAAAACGATTTCTTAATGCAATTCCAGAGTGATATATTAGGTGTTCCAGTAGATCGTCCGGTTGTTAATGAAACAACTGCATTAGGTGCAGCCTTCCTTGCTGGTTTAGCGGTTGGTTTTTGGACTGAAAAAGAAGAGATTTCCAAGCAGTTGCAAAAACAACAGACATTCACGCAGCAACTATCTGAAGATAAACGGGAAGAGCTGTACAATGGATGGAAAAAAGCAGTCGCTGCAACAAGAGAATATAAATAAGAATATGAAAAAGTAAGGGCTTTTTACTTTTTCCACCCATGTATAGAAAGCCTTTGCACCAAGTGAAAAGACTTTGAATCCTATTAGTATCGTGATACACTATAAACAAGTTAATATCGTGGATGGAGATTTCGAGAGACCACATCACTCTACTTTTTTCGTATAGGAAAATAGAGTTGATTTGTGGTCTCTTTTTTTATTTTCTGAAATGATTTGTAGACAAACATCGCTTGGCACCTTTTGTGGAATATTTCAAGTAGACAATAGAACAATCACAGAACTTTGGTGAGTCTTTAGAAGTTAATTAAAACATTTAATAGTACGATTAAGGAGGGACAGATTGTTATGCAATTTACAAACTTAATAAGATCGGACATTAAGGAACACCTGCAAAAAGAAACTTTGGACATCCTAGTTATAGGTGGAGGTATTACAGGTGCGGGTATAGCTTTAGATGCCGTTACAAGAGGGTTGAAAGTGGCAGTTGTCGAAATGCAGGATTTTGCTGCTGGTACTTCTAGCAGATCCTCAAAACTTGTGCATGGTGGATTACGTTATTTAAAACAATTTGAAATTGGAGTCGTAGCAGAAGTCGGTAAAGAACGTGCGATTGTGTACGAAAATGGACCACATGTTACTACGCCCGAATGGATGATGCTTCCATTCTATAAAGGAGGAACGTTTGGTCCTTTCTCAACCAATATTGGCTTAAAGGTATATGACTTCCTTGCTGGGGTTAAAAAGAATGAAAGAAGAAAAATGTTTAATCCAGATGAGGCATTAAAACGTGAGCCTTTATTAAAACGCGAGGGGATAAAGGGTGCAGGTTATTATGTCGAATATAAAACAGATGATGCACGACTAACCCTTGAAGTATTGAAAAAGGCTGTAGAGAAAGGTGCCTACGCTCTTAATTATATGAAGGTGATTGATCTAGCGTACTCAAATGGCAAGGTGGTAGGTGTAAACGCAGAAGATTTAGTAGATGGCTATGTACAAGAAATAAGAGCTAAGAAAATTGTGAATGCTGCTGGCCCATGGGTTGATACACTAAGGGAAATTGACAAATCTAAAAAAGGTAAATCATTGAAATTAACGAAAGGAATCCACTTAGTATTTGATGAGAAAAGATTTCCGTTAAAACAGGCTATTTATTTTGATACTCCTGATCGCCGCATGGTCTTTGCAATTCCTAGGGAAGGGAAAACTTATGTTGGTACGACGGACACAGTGTACAAAGGTGACATTGCACATCCTCAGATGACTGTCCAGGATCGTGACTATGTCCTAAATGCAATAGACTTTATATTTCCTGAGGTAAAGATTAAGGCAGAGGATGTAGAGTCAAGCTGGGCTGGACTTAGACCTTTAATTCATGAGGATGGAAAGTCGCCATCCGAAATTTCGCGTAAGGATGAAATATTCGTCTCTGATTCAGGGTTTATCTCCATTGCGGGTGGTAAATTAACAGGTTATCGAAAAATGGCAGAAAATATCATTGATTTAGTAGTAAAGGAACTTCATGAGGAAGAAGGAAAAGTTTTCCCTAAGACTCAAACGAAGTACTTACCTATCTCTGGTGGGGAAGTTGGTGGTTCCGAAGGGTTTAAAAAATTCTTAATTAATAAAATGGATGCTGCAAAGGAAATTGGCTTAACAGAAGAAACGGCTAAAAAACTTATTTATCGCTACGGTTCAAATGTAGATATCGTCTTTAACACTTACAAGGATGAAAAAGAATTAGCACTAGTGGGAAATCTTGATCCAGTCGTTTATGCCAGTTTAAGATATGCGATTGATCATGAGTGTGCTTATAAACCTGTAGACTTCTTCATTAGACGGACAGGAGCTATCTTCTTTGATATTGATTGGGTTCGAGAGCATAAAGATTCCGTTACCCAATTTATGAAAAAAGAGTTAAACTGGTCTGATGAGCAGGAAGAAACGTATAGCAAAGAACTTGAACAGCTTATTTATGAAGCTACTCATCCCATTGAAAAAGAAGACTTTTAATAGTAAAGCGTTAATTGTTATGGTGTGATAAACAATTCATTATTTTAATTTTGGTTTAAGTGAAACTCTAGATGACTTTACTTGGATAATATTACTAGTGTATTTAAATAGAAGAAGATGATAAAAAGTGCAAGGGCGGTCGAAATTTAGACGGAACCATAAACTTCAAAAAGTGATTACCACAACACAGGTGATGCTTTCTGGTGGCTTCCAATTAATTTGAGTAGGGAATAGAATGAGGTTAATCATTTAGTTAGTCGATTCAAGGGAACTGTGGATAAAAGAGATTGGATAAAGTCCTAAGGGGTTCTCTTCAGAGGTACAAAACTTTAAAATACAACATAAATGGACTATCAATTCGCATATGAATTGGCAGTCCATTTCTTATGGATATATAAAATATTCTTGCTCTAATACCATCATTTTCAGCTATATGATTAGTAGCCTATTTAGTCGCACTACAATGAAAGATGTAATTCAACTAAACGTACTGCTAAATGATATGCTAAAAGCACATCCAATCTACATCGGTTTTTAAAAACAGAAAAGTTTATATTTCGCAGGATAAATTGTAAAATGATGGTATAATGTTTAAGAGAGGACTTTATTTTTTTATTAAACTAACGAAGCAGCGCGACAAGTTTTGTTATAAGCACTAATATGTGAAAAAACAAGGGGTTTCTTCGGAAATCCTAACTTTA
>NZ_ALJG01000259.1 GCF_000286315.1 Paenisporosarcina sp. TG20
GCTTACCTATTACTAACGGTCATTCAGAAGCAGCGTTATACCGCTGGGAAAAAGATGCAAAAACAAGGGGTATCGCTATTCCTAATGGAAAGATGTCTCCAGAACGTTGGAGTACTAAAGATAAGTTTTCTATTGTAGTAGAGACAGCTGTGATGAGCCAGATTGAGCTAGCAGACTACGGTCCAAAGAAAGGTTTATATACTGAACAAATACAGGCTTGGTGTGATGCATGTATGCAAGCGAATGGTGGCATTGCAGAGCAAGCTGGCAAGTTACAACAAGAGATGCGACATAAAGACCGTGAAATTAAGCAACTAAGACAGGAACTGCGAAGAAAGGAATCTGCACTAGCTGAAACAGCAGCACTGCTTGTACTAAGAAAAAAGATCCATGCGATTTTGGGGGACAACGAGGACGAATGATCAGTGTCCCAGATCGTAGTAAAGCAAAATAAATGCCTTTTGCCGGTCCAGGAAGCCAGGCAATATCCCATAGATGGTAGATTCTGATGGTATATAAACGCATTTGTCGGCAAGTCGTGGGACAATTTGACTCGGCAGTAGACTCTTGAATTCAGGTTGATTGACCATCGTGACAATGATCTCTCTTTCCTCTTCACTAAGCTTGTTTTTAGGAGCAGGGTGCTCAGCAGAAGGGCGTTGGTCTTCCAATGGTGTCCATTTCCTGTTATCCAGAGATAAATTCTAAATTCTAATTATCAAGTGAAATGAACGTAATACCGGTCAGAATTAACAGGGCTCCAATCAAAAGAGAAGGGGTTATTTGTTCTCTCCCTTTCAGGAAAAGCGCAGAGAGCAAAATCGTAATGAGAGGTTCAACCGCAGCAATTACGCTCACATAACTGACTTGCAATAGCGATGCCGCCAAGAAGAAAAATACCGGTCCTAGACTCAGAAAAACACTTGCAATGATAAAGTTGATATTTAAGATGCGATAATTTTCTCTCACTGTTGCTATCAAAGTCCCTTTAAAAACTTGATACAACACAATGACAGCCAAACCGATTAGTGATCCTATCAAGGCGCCATAGATTGGATCATTATTAACGAGCAATCCTTGCTTTCTGAAACCTTGCCCCAATCCGAAAACGAAAGCCGCAAAAATCCCCAGCAAGTAGCCCGTCCATTCCGAATTATTCGCTTGATCTTTCTGGACCTTCAGACGGGATTGTCTGAACGAAAGAACCCCTTGCATTACGATGACAACGAATAACAGGAGCAATCCGATTAAAGACAAAGGAGTAAAATCTTCATCTAAAATTAATATTGCGTAAAGCACGGTGAACAAAGGCGTGCTGTTCTTTAGGGCTGAAGCCCGGGAGGGATAGATGGATTGGATGGCAGACAACAAAGCATATCTTCCCAGAATCGTACTGAACAATCCACCCAGTACAAACCAGCCCGTAGACTCCCAAGTAAACTCAAAGACGAACCCAGTCGCTGCCAGAACGGCGATGAAAATTAAGCTATGTACAATAACATTTATAAATATGGTAATAGCGAATCCAATGCTTTGGCCGTTAGATTGATCCATTCCTTTTTTTGCAAATATATTGAAAAATGCGGTGGTAACACCTGTTAATAGCGCGAATAATATTCCCAAAAAAATCCTCCGTCCCTTGGCATCCATTTCATGTCCACGGTTTACATGCTAACGATTTGTTCTAAGAAAGCTTTTTCTTTTTGTATTTCATAAAAATTCCCTTTGATATTAATCATCTTTCTCTACCTTTCTTTACAAAGAAGCAGCACCAATCTATGAAAGATTTTGCTCTTATTAAATTTTCTTCTGCGATGTAAGTAGCCTAAATAGCGACTTGAACAAAATTTATCAATATCTATTTTCTATTAATTCTATTATTAGCTAACGAATACTCGGAAAAACTTTGAAACTATACCTTGTATCCATAAAAATAGCAACCAACCACACCCGCCTAAAGCAATGGAGAGAAACAGATGAACGGAATTTTGCAAAGCGATGTAGACGATGATCAACAAAACAGCCGTTGCAGGAAATCCCCATAACACCCCTAATGCAAACTTGCTTAAAGTGGCTGTTTGTTCCCCTTGGACATAAAGCCAGATGATGCTCAGCAGACTCACGAGTGGGAGGGCCGCCACCACTCCCCCGTATGAGGGGAATCTTCTGGAAATCTCCGTCACCATTCCGATTACAATCGCTGAAGCAATAATTTTCATGACTACAAACATGTTCTGGCTCGTTCACTTAAGATTTTGAAGGCTTGTTCCACTAACTCTTTTTCATTGTCCTCCAACTGATTCATCACTTGTTCCAATTTCTCTTCATCCAGGCTTGTATTCCGGTTCAAAACGTCTCTTCCCACATCTGTAAGACTGAGCATCACTCTTCTTTCATCCAACAGGTCCCTCTCTTTAGTTAGATAGTTCTTCTCCATCATCCGTTTCACATGTTCGGAAGCTGTGTTATGAGATACTTTGATGTAGTCAGCAATTTCGTTTACCCCGATCTCTTCCTCTTTATCTATAAGCTGCAGAATACGCACCACTTGGTGGGTGATTTTTTCTTTATGGAGGTAGTGCAGATGAAAATAAATATCTGTCCAGTACTGATTTAATTGTTTCACTTTGCTGTTCACATTGAAAACTCCTTTACTTCTTTTAAAATAATTATATCTTATTATACGATATAAATAAAAGGGTTTATCAAAATACGAATCCATAACACTTTTAAACAGTTCGTTAAAGTACACTTAAACGAACAAAAAGGAAGAGAAAAAGCTCTAGTTGAGCGTCTTCCCTTCCGATAAGCGGTCATATGTAAACTATTATAAATTCTTTCTTTTTCGTTTTGTGACGCTCTCTCTGTAGCTTTTTGTTACTATTTCTTTTTTAAGCTAAGATTGTCTCCGAACTGGGTTACAGCGATGCCACTTCTTTTTATCTAGTGATTCTTAATCTGTAGACAGTTGCTACCTCCTGAGAAAAGAGTTCCAGTAAATCTTATATAGGCGAAGAGTCCTTTAAGTATTAGCTTGACATTTCTTAAACACGAACTATATAAAATTATATAAACATATATTCATATAGTGTCATTTTTTTACTTGTACGAATTACAATTGGAGGTGCTCCTCAAAAATGAATCAGGATTTTGAAAAAGAAGAAGACCATCTTGAAAATGAACATCCATTAGACTAAGAAACCCTCTTTGTCGTCTCCCAGACGTTTAAAGCATTGAATGATCCGACCCGGATCCGCATTTTGAATATGCTTTGTTCAGCGGAACATTCTGTCAATGACCTGGCAGAACGATTGGGTTTAGGTCAGGCCACTGTGTCCCATCAATTACGCTTTTTAAAGCAGTTACGCTTAGTGAAATACAGAAGAGCCGGGACGACATTGTATTATTCGAAAGACGATGATCACATTATGAACTTGTTTTAACAAGCCATTGAACATGCGACCCACCATTAAGAACTGCTTGACAGGATTTTGCACAAGAATGAACACAATCTTGTGCATAAAGGGATTTCGTATGTAACAATCCAAATGGGGCGCCCACAAACATGATAATTCCATTCTCTGCACGGCGAAAAATGAACCGACACATGATCACCACCATCATTAAGTTGAACAAATGCAAACAGTTGATCAGCATTTTTTCATTCTCGTTCATATATAAATGCTGGATTATTAGGATTTTTTGCATGGTGCGTTCCTTAATGTTGAAAATTCATACTTTCCTGACGCTCCCTACTCCCATGAAATGCTGAATCATCGGAGACCATACAAGAATGGGAAGGGAAGGAACCAAAAAAACAAAAAAGCTTTTCTTAAAATCCTTTAAAATTGTGCAGTTTTTGTGGAGTTTCGGAAATCCTGTTTAGTGGCGACGGCAAAGGGTAGAGTTACTATTGAAGCAGAAATAAAAAAATGGAGGTTTTAAAATGGCACATGAACAACATCAGGAACTCATTCAGATTTTGCACGATTGCGCAGCAGAATGTAACCACTGTTTTGACGCTTGTCTACAGGAAGAAGACGTGAAGATGATGGCTCAATGCATCCGATTGGACCGGGAGTGCGCGGACATCTGCGCCTTTTTGGAACAGGCGATTACCCGCAATTCGCCGTTCGTGTCGGAATTGGCCCGTGTATGTGCGGTAATTTGTGAAGCTTGTGGAGATGAATGCGAGAAGCACGCTGATCAACACGAACATTGCAAACGCTGTGCGGAAGCTTGCCGAAGATGTGCAGAAGCTTGCCGGAGCATCGCTTAAACAGACCAAAAGGCCCGCTGGAAAGAGAAACCTTTCCAGCGGGTCTTTTTTTAGTGGTAGATTTCAAGTTGTTGGATTAATATAACCATCCAATATATAAATAAAGAATTTATCTATTTTTTATTGTATTAAAAATCAGTACAGCCTTTTTCTAAATTAATGGCAGCACGAATCTCCACGGCCATCTTCTTCAATAGGTTCCTCTATAACCTCGTACCCTGTATCTTTAATAGCATTTTTAATTTCTCCCAAATCAATTGTACTTTCATTAAAAGTTACATCTACTTTTCCGTCAGAAAATTGAACTTTGACTGATTCAACTCCATTTCTTTTACCGACATTTCCCTCGATTTTATTAACGCAAGATCCACATGACATTCCTGGCACATTTAGTGTTACTTGTTGCATATAAATTCCTCCTCAAATTTTATTAACTTCAATTGACAGTAAATTACCTTATCCCTGTAAGGTATCTAAGTTTGTTTTAAAAAAAGCTATCTATATTTGATATAGCACCTATATTAATAGAACTTTATCAACCCTTTTTACATCACCTCCTTAGAGTATATTCAATTTCCTTCTGGGGAATAGGGTAATTGTCAATTAAGATGAAAAGAATTAATGATTTACTTCATTCATTTTTTTAACATACTCATTATTTCATTCTTATTATTCTCAAAACCAATAAAATGTTTGAATAGCTTTCTTTTGCCGAATAATCCTTTTTTATAAAAAGCAAACATTGGAACGATTCGAGTGCCAGATATCTTCTTTAAATCTTCCTCTAAGCTAAGATTTTTGCTTACATCTTTATCAGCATAATGAATTTTGTTAGAAGATAAATATTTTTTTGCGTCTTGGCAATCTGAACATGTTGGCCTTGTATATAATTCAAGCTCCAGTTTATCTTCCATTCTAGCCTCTCCCCTTTACTTAATAGCTGATGGTTTAAATCGTTTTAATCGTAAAGCATTTACTAATACTGAAACAGAACTTAGACTCATTGCAGCTCCAGCAACCATTGGGTTTAATAATGGTCCACCAAGGAGGTAGAAAATCCCCATTGCAAACGGAATGCCTACTACGTTATATGCAAATGCCCAGAATAAGTTTTGTTTGATATTTCGAATAGTAGCCTTACTTAATTCCACGGCTGTTGGAACATCCATTAAATCACTTCTCATTAGTACAATGTCTGCAGATTCCATGGCAACATCCGTACCTGAACCAATTGCTATCCCAATATCTGCTTGTGCAAGGGCTGGTGCATCATTGATACCATCTCCAACCATGGCCACTTTCTTACCTTCTGCTTGGAGTTTTTTCACTTCATTTGCTTTATCTTCTGGTAATACTTCACTCAATACACGATCAATTCCGACTTGCTTGGCAATAGCTTCAGCTGTGCGTTTATTGTCGCCTGTGATCATAGCCACTTCGATTCCCATTTTATGAAGTTTTTCAATGGCTTTTAAGCTATTTTCCTTAACTGTATCGGCAACTGCAATAATACCAGCAATTTTGTTATTAATCGCAATGTACATAGGAGTTTTCCCTTGACCAGCTAACTCATCTGATGTGATTGCCAGTGTATCTAAGGAAATATTGCGTACATCCATTAATTTTCTGTTTCCGGCTAGTACTACTTTGCCATCTATAGTTACCTCAATTCCATGTCCGGGAATAGCATTAAAGTTTTCTGCTTTAATAAAGTCAAGTCCTTTATCTTCTGCTCCCCTAACAATTGCTTCACCTAATGGATGCTCAGAACCCTTTTCCGCAGATGCTGTTAATTGTAACAATTCTGTTTCTGAGATCCCATTTACAGTGAAGATGTCTGTAACTTTAGGTTTACCTTCTGTAATCGTACCTGTTTTATCAAATACAATTGTTTGAACTTTGTGAGTTGTTTCAAGTGCTACACCACTCTTAATTAATACCCCGTTTTCTGCACCCTTACCAGTACCAACCATAATCGCAGTCGGAGTTGCTAGACCAAGAGCACATGGGCATGCAATAACTAAAACGGAAATAGCAATCGTTAAAGCAAAGAGTCCTGTTTCTCCTCCGAAATACCACGCTAAACCAGAAAGAATAGCAATTCCAATAACGATTGGCACAAAATATCCTGAAATAATATCAGCAAGTTTAGCAATCGGTGCTTTAGAGCCTTGTGCATCTTCTACTAATTTAACGATTTGTGATAAGGCTGTATCTTTTCCTACTTTGGTTGCTTGATATCGGATTGTACCATTCTTATTGATACTTGCACCTATTACATTGTCGCCAGCATTCTTTTCTACTGGAATACTTTCACCCGTTAACATGGATTCATCAATAGATGTCATCCCTTCTAACACAACACCGTCGACCGGTATTTTTGCTCCAGGTTTAACGATTACGGTATCACCTACTACTACTTCATCAAAGGAAATTTCTACTTCTTCTCCATTTCTAACAACCATTGCTGTTTTTGGAGCTAATCCCATCAGTTTTTCAATTGCTTCCGATGTTCTTCCTTTTGAACGAACTTCAAGATATTTACCTAGTGTAATCAAAGTAAGGATTACAGCTGCAGACTCATAATATAGATTTTCTGCATAACTGGAATGACCGAACCAAATCGCTATTGTTGCCCCTAAACTGTAGACGAATGCAGCACTAGTTCCTAAGGCAACTAAAGAATCCATATTTGGATGTCCTCTAAATAAAGTCTTATATCCTACCGAGAAAAACTTCCAGCCAAAAATCATAACGGGTAACGTTAAAATGAATTGTAATAGTGAAAACCATTCAGAATTTCCCATTGGATTGATTATTTCTGGCAGTGGTAAGCCTACCGTGTGTCCCATTGAGATATAAAACAATGGGATGGTGAACACTGCTGAACCTAAAAATCGTGTCCACAAGGATTTAATGTTCTTTTGTTTTTTGTCTTTTTCTTCATTGGCCGAATCTGATGTTTCCATATCTTCATGTGCTTCATACCCTACATTTGAAACTGCTTGAGTAATATCTGACACAGAAACAATTGTCGGATCATACTGGACTACCAGCTTTTCTGTAGCTAAATTTACATTAGATTCAATGACACCAGCTAGTTTCCTTGTTGCTTTTTCAATGGTTTGCACACAAGATGCACAAGTCATGCCTGTTATAGCAAATGATTTCTGCTCAGTAACTGTTAACGCCTTATACCCAGCCTTATCTACAGCAGCTTGGATATCTTGTGCGGATACTACGTTCTCGTCAAAACTGATATTCAATTTTTCAGTAGCCCAGTTTACATTAGATTCTTGTACACCAGGCAATTTCTTGGTTGCTTTTTCAACTGTCTGTACACAAGATGCACAAGTCATACCTTCTATATTAAATGTTTTTGTTGCCATTCATTTTCAACTCCTATTCTAATTAACTGGTTCAGCTTCATATCCAACTTCCTTTACAGCAGCCGTAAAGTTATCCAATATTTGAACTTTTTCGTCATATTTAATTTTGGCAGTCCCTTTTTTCAAATTGACTTTTGCTTTTTCTACGCCTTGAAGGCCTTGCAATGCTGTTTCAATTTTATTCACACAATGAGCACAGCTCATTCCTGTAATTTTTAAAGTTGTTTTTTTCATGATTCTCACTCCTTTTCTATAGTTTGATTTTTGGTGACATTTTAGTGTCCTGATGAACAGGTATGACCCTTACATTTACACTGTCCGGGAACACAATTGCATGGGACTTCTTCAACAGCATCCTTTTTCTTCATTTTAAGTGCTTTTTCCAATTTTTCTATATCCTGAAAACTCAACGTTGCTTTTGAAATTAAGTCGACTATTGTATTACCAACGTCTTTATTACAGATATTATCGAAAGTTTCATATAGGGTACTTTTGATAAATTCACTTTCATTTATAGTAGCGGAATAAATAAACTTCTTTCCGTCTGTTTCTGTATGAAGCATTCCTTTTTTTACAAGTCTGCCAATAAAAGTTTTGGTAGTCGCTGGTTTCCAATCCCTTTTTTGTTGCAAAGTTTCTCTAATTTCTTTACTGGTAACGGTATTTTGCGCCCAAACAACACGCATAATTTCCCATTCGGAATCTGTAATTTTAGAGTTTTAAGCCGTACGATTTAGGAAAAAACGCTCTCCTACAAAAATAATGAGGATAAATAAAATGGATACACCAACCACAAGTAAATCAGAAGTGGCTTTAACCCATACAAATGCTCCGAGCACAATAGCATCGAATACGAGAGCCGTCACGACAATGAATGAATTGGCACCTACTTTTTCTCGTAGATGCTTAAGAACGCCCCAATGAACAATCATGTCCATCACCAAGTAAAGAATTGCACCCATTGAAGCAATTCTATTTAGGTCAAAGAAGATTGTGAGTGCCATAGCAATCACAATTGTATAAACGAGCGTGTGTTTCTGAATGCTCCCTGGCATACCAAAGTGTTTATGCGGAATGAGTTTCATATCGGTTAACATAGCAAGCATTCGCGACACGGCGAAAGCACTAGCAATGATCCCTGAGATCGTTGCAAGAATCGCGATCGCTACAGTAAACCACAGACCATAACTTCCGAAGGCGGGCCTCGCTGCTTCAGCAAGAGCATAGTCCTTTGCATTAATAATTTCAGATAGTGATAAATTACTTGAAACAGCCCAGGCGAGCAGTAAATAAACAAGTAAACTGATGGAAATTGAAATCATGATGGCTCGTCCAACATTTTTCTTAGGTTTAACGATTTCCGATCCACTATTTGTAATGGTGGTAAATCCTTTAAATGCAAGAATCGTAAGTGCCACGGCTGCTATATAGCTTGCGGTCGAAGGATCTGACAGGTTTTCTCCTCCCTCTGCAGGTGTAAATGAAAACCCTGCAACCCATAATCCAGCAATTGCGAAGATTGATAATCCAACAATCTTTAAAAGAGAAGCAATTGAGGTGAAGGATTGAATAAAGCTGTTTCCTGAAATATTTACTAAAAAGGCAACAGTAAGTAAGGCAACTCCAAGTAAAGGAACCCAATAACTACTTTGTTCACCATCAAAGAGTTGAAGTGTATAGGTTCCGAATGTTCTTGCTACTAGGCTTTGATTTATTACCATGGAAAAGGCCATTAAAAGCGCTGCTGAGGCAGTTAGGGTTCCTTTTCCATAAGCTTTGACTAAAAACATACCGATTCCCCCAGCTGAAGGGAACTCATTGCTTAATTTTACATAGGAGTAGGCACTAAAGGCGGTGACGATTCCACCTACAATAAAAATCAAAGGAAACCATGAACCGGCAAGCTCCGCTACTTGTCCAAGCAGCGCGAAAATCCCTGCGCTGATCATCACTCCTGTACCTAAGCCGACTGCTCCAGTAAGAGAAATACTATTTTTTTTGTAATCTGATTTTGACATGTAAATGCACCTCTCAATTATTTTTTTACGTCTGTAACATGTGTATACCACTAAAGTATGCAAAAAAACGTGCAGATTAGGGGTTTTATAAATTTTTTAGCCCAACTTTCATCCCAAGTACACGGAAACCCCTTCATATAGAGGTTTCTTCTTTTTATTTGGTCACTACAACCTTTTTCCGACAATTTCATGTTTTCTTTTCAATGGATCTTTCACATGTAGTAACTTGTATATCTCACGATGACTTTTTTCTGTTATTCCGGAGATTCTTATATGATGAATATGATCACTTTCATCGGTAACTATTACCGTCGTCCGTTGATGGGTAGATAGTTGATCTTTGATGGTTGACCAATTTCGTGAATCTCCTTGTTCTCTTAATTGATGCTCGATGCTTATTAGTAGATGATACGCCAAAACGGAAATGAACAGATGTCCTCTCGTTCGATTGGCTAATTGATGATAAACAGGCCTTAATCCTAAATCTGTTTTTAATGACCTAAAAGCTGCCTCTATCTTGGTTAATGTCGTGTATAAACGCCATACTTCCTCGGCAGAAAACGCTTCGTCACTTGTTTCAATGGCATAACAACCTGTTAAGACTGAACGATCCTTGCGTGTAGTCTTTTTTTCAAAAGTAAGATCTTTTACCTTTTCTTCTTTTTCATCTACTTCCAAATGAATCTCATAGTAACGAGCGATAGTAGGATACCGTTCCTTAAGTCTCCCGACACGTTCACCCACTTTTTCAAGTATTCGTGGGTTATGTGCGAAATTTCCTGAAGAATATTGGAGCAAACTCGATAAAAACCAGGAGTATCCAGAAAAATTTATTAAAGCTTTAACAGATGAAGGATGGCTTTCTGTCTTAATACCTGAAGAGTACGGCGGTGCCGGACTTGGAATGGCAGAAGCATGTGTTATTTTAGAAGAAATCAACCGTTCAGGTGGAAACGCGGGAGCAGGACATGCACAAATGTATACAATGGGAGCTTTGCTAAATCATGGAAGCGAAGAGCAAAAAGAACGATTCTTACCAAAAATTGCATCTGGAGAATTACGTTTGCAAGCATTTGGTGTAACTGAGCCAACAGCTGGTAGCGATACAACAAATATAAATACGTTTGCAGTTCGTAAAGGTGATAAATACATTGTTAACGGACAAAAGATTTGGATTTCACGTACACGTTATTCAGATTTAATGTTACTACTAGCACGCACAACACCAAAAGATCAAGTAGCGAAGAAAACTGATGGACTAAGCATGTTCTTACTCGATTTAAATGATCAAAAAGATAATATTACGATTGTGGACATCGACACCATGATCAACCACGCAACAACTGAAGTGTTCTTTGAAAACGTTGAAATTCCTGTGCAAAATTTAATTGGAGAAGAGGGAAAGGGATTCAAATATGTTTTAAGTGGAATGAATGCAGAACGCGTACTTATAGCATCTGAAAGTATCGGAGACGGCTACTATTTCATAGACAAATCCGTTCAATATGCAAACGAACGTGTAATTTCCGATCGACCGATTGGTCAAAATCAAGGCGTACAATTCCCGATTTCAAGAGCGTATATGGAAATCGAGGCAGCGAAGCTTATGAGAGATAAAGCAGCAGCGGCATTTGATAACAATGTAAAAGTCGGAGCAGAAGCGAATATGGCGAAGTATTTAGCATCAGAAGCAGCATGGAAAGCAGCCAATGCAGCTATGGATACTTACGGTGGATATGGTTTTGCTACTGAATACAATATAGAACGCAAGTTTAGAGAGGCTCGTTTATTCATGATTGCACCTATTTCTAATAACCTTGTTGTCAGTTTCATTGGTCAACACGTATTAGGATTGCCTAGGTCGTTTTAATACACAAGGGCTTTATAGTTTCATTTTTAGGAGGAGTAGAAGATGAGTTTAAGTCAGGCATTAGCTAACTATCATTCAAAACTTACTTATGAAGATTTACCCGAAGAAGTTATCTCTTTTACGAAGCTTTGTATATTGGATTATTTTGGATCTTCTTTTGCGGGTGCAGAAAAAGAACCAATCCAAATGATTTCAGAAACAATAAATGAAATGGGCGGCAAACCTCAAGCTACCCTTATTACAAAAGGAAAGTCTTCTGTCTTAAACGCAGCATTAGTAAACGGTGCCTCAAGTCATATTGTCGAATTGGATGATATACATAAAGGTTCAATTATTCACGCAGCAACAGTTGTTATACCAGCAGCTCTTGCAGTTGCAGAGTGGAAGAACTTAAGCGGAAAAGAACTTATTTTAGCTGTAGTTATAGGCTATGAAGTATGTTTTAGAATAGGTGAAGCTGTGTCGCCATCTCATTATTATTATTGGCATAATACAGGGACGTGCGGAACTTTCGGTTCAGCCGCTGCTTCTGCAAAATTACTAGGTTTAGATGAAGAAGGTTTTATCAACGCTATAGGAAATGCAGGGTCACAAGCTGCGGGACTTTGGGAGTTTATTGAAGACGGAGCAATGACAAAACAGCTTCACCCAGGAAAAGCAGCGATGAATGGTTTATTGTCGGCATTACTTGCACAAAAAGGATTTACTGGTGCGAAAGAAATACTTGAAGGAAATCGCGGATTTTTCAAAGCGATGAGCGATGAGTTCGACGAAGATAAAATCACAGTCAATCTGGGAGAAGAATTTAAAATTCTAGAAAATTCGTTCAAAGTGCACGCATCTTGTCGCCATACACATGCAGCTATCGATTTAGCAATTGAAATAGTCAAGGAGAAAAAATTTGAATCTAAAGATATCGAACGCGTAGAAGTAGGCTGTTATAAATCTACGATGGACATTACAGATAATAATGATCCACGCACTCAATATTCCTCTAAATTCAGCATTCAATATTGCACAGCTTTAGCGTTAGTTAAAGGAAGTGCGAATTTAGACGACTTTAATGAAACTAGCTTATGGGATCCAGTGATTCGGAAAATCATGGGTAAAATAAACGCACAGATAGATCCTGAAATAGCTTCCGCGTACCCAGAACGTTGGGGATCGAAAGTTAAAGTCTTTTTGAAAAACGGGGAAACAATCGAAAAACAAGCGGATTATCCGAAAGGAGATCCTGAAAATCCAGTTACACTAGAAGACTTAAAAAATAAGTTTTTCCATCTTGCAACTGTACTTTCAAAAGAGAAACGCAATGCTTTCTCTGCAAAAGTATTGAAACTCGACCAACTCGATAATGTTGCAGACCTTATGAATAGTATTTAAGAGATACTAAGATTAGAAGTCCCGAACTGTGAAGACAGAAGTAACAGTTAGCTTAACGCAAGGGTGTCCATGGTGACGTGGAATCTGAAGGAAGCGAGCGGCAAACCTCCGGTCTGAGGAACACGAATCTCATATAAGGCTATGTTCGACTGGGTGAGTTTGCTAGACAAAACAAAGCCCTTTCTGTCGAAGGTCATACGTAGTAAATGAGGCAGCTAGATGGAGGGAAAGATTACGTTCTTACCTGGGGAGATCTGATTGATACGCCAAGTAATCTTGGTAACCTATCCAGTGATGGGTAGCTGAACAATCAGAAGTCAGCAGAAGCCATAGTACCATTTGTCTCGAGAGGAATGGGAAGGGCTGAACAATTGGGAGAGAACGACATCTTGGCATTCAGTACACTGCGAGAACACAGACAACCGATAAGGCATGCTCGAAGAAGGCAATGGTGAATCCCATGAGGGGCTTCGAGATGGTGGAGCAGAACTGGCATAAGAAGAAACGTTGTTCACGGAAAGAGGCGTAACGAATGTTGATGGAACGAATACTGTCACATGAAAACATGCTATCCGCTCTGAAAAGAGTGGTAAGTAATAACCTAAACTCCCGAAGAATTATACCTAGGTTGGCACTTCAACTCCTAGATACTCATACAAGCCCATCTGCTTTTTCGTCATCTCACCAATGCGAGGCTTGCGACCTGGTTGCTCATAACGCTCAATGACATCCAGTTCATCTAGTAACTCCTGCATGGTGTACTGTTTGAAAAGATTATTGTCACTCATGGCTTTATGTATATAAGAGAGATAGATCAGTGCAACAAATTGTACAAATAACTTGCCTTCTAAACTCTCTTCGGAAGATACCGATGTGCGTCGCATATTCAAACGTTCTTTGAGATTGTCAAATGCTTTCTCAACAACATCCTTGGAACGGTAAATATCTAGTGCTTCCAGTGGATCTTTGACACCATTAGATATCAAGGCAAAGTAGCCGTAGTTTTTTCCAACTGTATCAATAGCGTCCTGTTTTGGTAGTAGAGTAACCCCACGTACTGGGGTTTCATTGATCTCATAGTATTTTTTATACAGTTTTTCATGTTCTGGTTTTCTCTTTCCAGACAGTAATTCTTCTTCGATCAGATCGAGTAACTTATTAAAAGTAACCTTATCATCCGTTGCTCTTTGGTCATTATAGTATAAGTGCAGGTACATTCTTTTCGTGCTTGTGATTTTTTGTCCACTGCGTTTTTTGGTTTCATTATAGTTCCAATCCACAATGTGTGAGACATAATACAAACCGTACTTCGAACTGTAATGAGGGCGCGATGCGATTGTGGTTCGTACCTGATCTAGTTTGTCCTTAACCAGTTTTAGGGATGTTCTTGCAGCTATCAGAAACTTGAAATGCTTCTGATACATGGCATTGATATTGTCCTCACTGTAAAAGCCGCGATCCATGACCAACTTGACCTTGTCTAGCTTGA
>NZ_ALJG01000260.1 GCF_000286315.1 Paenisporosarcina sp. TG20
AACTGCCGAAAGTCGGGTTAAGGATAACTGTCAATATTATTTGCACGTCCACGAACGACTCAATGATTTTTATAAAATTAAGTGATTGAAGCGGGAAGCGTCCGCCTGTAACGGAAATCACCAGAGCCAATTAACATGAATAGAGGACTGTTCGAATAGTCATTTCAAACGACTTTTCGAACAGCCCTGTATTTGATTCTATTTTTCTTTGATTCGTACGAGATAAATCATTTCCCGTTGAATAATCGTTGTTTTTTCTTGTTGGTCCAATGTAATCGAGTCTTTATATACATCTGATAGAATTCCTTCAATAGTTGAATCAATCATCTTGACTTGTACGTGGTTCTCTTTAAAAAGTAGCAGGTACACGTCTAAGGGAATTCGGAAGAATAATTGAAGTAACTCTGGAGAAGAGGAAACGACATCACCGAAATTGAACGTTAAATCTCGTCTAAAACAAGGATCTATTAGACTTAGTTCTGGGTCATGGAAAGGTTCTGCATACAGGGCATAAGGTTTAATCGTTTCTATTTGGCTATAAGGGTAAATTAATCTAGTTTCTTCTTCCTGAAGACTAACAAAGTCAAATCCAGATAGAGTGACTTTTCCTTCGACAGTCTCCCCTAGACCATTTGTGATTTCAACTCGTAGGCCGATTAATCCATCAAAAACTTTTTGGTAGGTTTCGTTTATCGGTCGTTCACTATCTAACGCTAAATCCAATAGTAGTTCATTAGCAGCTTCAATTTCTTCAAGAACTTTTTCTAACGCATTTGGTGGAAGGCAGTCAGTCGGGGAAGGAAGTTTGGGAGAAGGGAATCGTTCAGGACAACACGCTTCTGGAATACAAAAATCATTAATTAAACTATGTTCTCCTACTCTACTTGTATCGGTATAACTATTTTCTTTTTTCATTTTTTCACACCTCCTTTATACATACTATATGTAGAAAGAGAGAAGAAAACTATTCTTCTCTCCCTAGACCACTATTCTTCTAACGGTGGTAAAATTTTATTCAACTCATTGTACACCCTCATAATTCCCCACATGCCTTGCTCGATATCCCACATGATATTGCCAGATCGATACATATAATCACCTGGGAATCCTTTATAAGCACCCGCTCCACCGAGTAATTCTAAGTTTTGATTGCCACCTGCTATGTTGAATCCACTAAAAGATTCAGTGCGAGAATTTATATTCATTGCTTCAAAACGCCATCGGTGGCCATGAAGGTGAAATGTATGAGCCCTTCGTCTTTCTGCTGGCGTAATTAATCTTATCGTTACCGGATCTCCCACATAACTTTCAAACAATGGGGTAGCAGGATCTTTGAAAACACGTGAACTGAATAAGTCATGAAGCACCGGCTTCTCTAAAAATCGATTTATTAACCGTTCATTTCGATAGTTAAAACCACGAGACCCTTGATCGTACGTGTCGACTTCTTCCACTTCTTCAGGTGGTGGAGGAAGTAAAACTCCGGCAAGAGGATCGATAATGACGTCATCATTTTTATCCAATAATCTAACTCCGTCATGCATAATCATCACAAATTCTCTTATATCGGGTAAAAGCGCATTACGTAGTATAACGCTTGCGCCTGTTCGTACAGGTTCTAGTGTATATGGATTTAAATATTCAGTACCACGAGGTTCAGCAATAAAAGCTCCGAAAGCCCCTTGTGATTTGTGGTTACGAATATCGGCCATATCCCACATTCCACAAGATCCAACTTGAGCATCTACCTCCCATCGATACGTTCTACTTTCACCTGGCCCAACAGTTTGATCGCCATTGAATCCAACAGTTTCACCCGCTGAAGTTTTCACGTCATACTGAATTAATTGGGGATGCAGAGAGATTCTAAGAGAGGGTGGGTAATAGGCCTGTTGTTTGACAGTTGGATATGGGTAAATCCCATCTTTAAAAGGAAATAGTTCTTTTTTCAATAGACTGGTTACTGTTACTTCTACAGTGTCCCCAACATTCCCACGAATCACTAGAGGTTCCGGTCTTTTCGTCCCTTTAAGAATGGCATCCATATCTTCCTTTAGACTGAATACAATTCCATGTGCGTCGTAGTCTCCGTAATCGTTATACATAATAGGAATCTGAAAAGCAACAACATCAAAGTAACGTACCGGTCCGTTTTTAACTGGCATTCGTGTAGGATCTGCCGCTCGTGGCGGTTTCTTTCCATTACACTCTGGCAATGGTTTTGATCGCTTCAAAGGAACCGGACGATCCGTTAAAGGTATTAAATCAGGCACCTTTTCATCATAAGCTCGAATTAACCCCCAAAGCCCGTTCCATAAATCTTCTTCTGTTTCAAAAGCCCATAAGTAATCTCCAGATCTCGGGATATACGTCTCCACCGTAAAAGACTCTGAAATACCAATATGTTGCTGCTCTTCCATTTTAGAATTTAAATTATGACGTTCCCTCAGCCATCTAAGTCCATGAATATTGAGACTATGGGACTCTTCTTGAGACCCTTGCAGGAGACGAATACGAATGGAATCTCCTTCGTATGCTCTTAGGATGGGAGTGATCGGATCGCCATTTACGTAAGAACTAAATGTATAGGCTGGGTCACAATCCGAACCTAGACGAAATTGTAGCGGTTCATTTTTATAGTTAACGCCAAATAAACCTGGGTCATCATTAGAGCCTGGAAATTTCGGAGGATTAAGCGGCATACCATTTTTATCGAACAACAATGCGAAGTCTTGAACAAATAACACAAAATCTCGGTAATCTGGAATTATTGGGTTTAGCGAAGTGATCTGAGTGCCATAATTGGTTTTTTCTCCTGTTGTCGAGTTGAGAAATTTTGTGAAGCGTGGATGAACAACACCCGCTCCAAAAACCCCATGCTGCTGGTGAGCGTTTGGATATAAATGATCATGGAAGAACCACGCTTTTAACTCTACATCTGCGTAATATTTATACTGTATGGTTTCACCTGGCAAGACGGAGGAGTCATAGTTCCATCCGACATTCGCACCATCGTTTACGAGTACATCGAATTTCACAAAGTGTACATGACACCCTGTTTCATACGTTCTTGTCACCAATTGGAATGCATCCCCATCGAGGATATGAGGCAATCTATTCGTGAAATTTATGTGATACGACGTATGGGCAGTGGCATGAAAGACTAGCGGCTCAGGCTCTTTTTTCCCTGAACAAACATCTTCTAAATCTTCATCCAGAATATAAATACGTCCTTTTGGATCATGCCACCCCTGTTTGTTGTACGTGATCGGCAGTTCAATTAACGAAATGTTAAATACTTGATCAATCGCACTTTCAGGACAAGGATCCGTAAATACAGCCCCAGGTTTAGGATTTTCAATCGCCGCATTACGTTCCAATTCAGTCAATCCCCTTCCACCTATTATGCCAAGGGGAGGACGTGGCGCCTTGTAACCAACTTTACCAGGAATAAAATTCGGGAATCCCGGTTTTAATTTGGTTGGCTTTGGTGGAGCTTTTCGGTCTGGTAATGGCTGCAGCGACTTAATTGGAACACCGTTTGGATAACATTGGCTGCCATCTTGAAGCGTATTGAACACACGGTTCAATCCCCACATGCCAGCTGCAAAATGTGGATAAAGATGGCAGTGAATGATTGCATCGCCAAAGGATCCTTGCAAACTCCCTAACCCATAAAGTGGCTCAATTGTATAGTGGGTCTGAGGGCTGGTCGATTGCGCATCAAGTATTTCCGAACTGAGATCTTGTGGATCACTCAACCACTGATGGACATGGTAATGGAAAACGTGCGTCTCCTTTACCCCACCATGAATGACACGTATTCTCGCCGGGTCCCCAACATATCCCCGTAGAATTGGTGTAGACGGGTCTCCAAAAACCCATGAGTCATGATGAACTTCTTCCCCCTCACAATTCGGACAAACGACCCCTTCTGCGATAAGCTGTTGACGTCTATTGATTGGTTCAAATCGGTAATTAGCCCCGTGAAATGATTCCTCTTCTTGATTTGTCAAATGATTAATCGGGCGGTTGCCTGTTAAATCATTCACTTCCATTTCATCATGAAAAATCCATGCATACTCCCGGAATGAAGGCAACAATGGATGGTGTATATCGGCATATACCCCGCTATTCATCGTCTTTCCGGTCTCGGGATCAGTCCACCAGGAAAAGCGTTTCTCAACAAATAACGACCCTAGTAATCCATTTGAATTAGACCCTTTTTCACCGCTTGCCGGATTGCCTAAATCAGAAAAGAGGTACACGCCTTCCTTGATGGCGTGAATGCGATATACAGTAGAGTCAAAAGGTGCAACCGTACTGTCTTCGTTTAATCCAACGCTTGCTCCGTCAGATTGGCATACATCATACTCTGCATTTTGAAAATGCATGCTTGTGTTAAAGCTCAGTTTATTTTCAAAAAGAATTTCCACTATTTCTCCTTCATTTGCTCTGATGACGAGAGGACGAACAAGTTCTATAGGAGAAAATGGGTTTTTCTTAACTAAATCTCTTATTTTTTGTTCATTTTCTTTCAATACGTACATCATTCCATTTGGGTTGTGATCACCAAATGTGTTCAAAACGATTCGAATAGGTATAGCTACTACATGGTACTTTCTAATCATGTAGCATCCTCTACCGAATTATCTTTTAAATGAGGAATTTTTGCTCCAATGCCCGTTTCAATATAGAACACATCAATAGAATCGATATGCACTTTCCATTCTTTTCCCTCTAATGCTGGTACGGATGTTGTTTCTACATCCAGTGCAACAATATCTTCCATGACCCCTTTAATTTCTCCAATAAACATAAATGGAAATGCTTCAGTTAGGATAAAGACTCTTCGCCCAATATTTCGCTTAAAATGCGTTACGAGGGCATCTTCTCTTTTATCATTAATCAGTCCAAATGCATTCAGGTTAGTCATTCTCGATTGCCTCCTTATCTATGCTAATGGGAACACCTCGTCACTAGGAATTTCGGTTGAGTAAGAAACGATTTGCTCAAACGGAATACTTAGTGGAAACGGGGAAATATAAAATGGGGCATTCACCATTTTAATAATGACTGGTGACAATGTCAGATGCCCAGGGTGCACTTCGGCGATTGTACCAGCGAACAGCGGACGAAATACTTGACCCAACAGGTTAAGCTGTGCGGCTCGTGTAATTACCAACATCTCTTCCCCTACTAACTTTTGTAGCTCTAAAAACAAGATGTCTTCTGTTTGTGTCAATCATATAACCTCCTACATTTTATTAAACATAGATTTCAATACATTTTTCCATAAGAAGTAAAATCGCATCGTGGAGACATGTCGAATTTCATGGAGTGGGATTATGCTTTCTGTCTTGAAAAATGTTAGAATCAACTCTTTTTTCGTTGTTTCTAAAATCTTTCCAAAGACATTGCGATCAGCCGTTTTCACTTCTACCCACATACCTCCCCATGAATCGAGATTTGTTTGTAACGTTTCTTCAAAGAACTGTTGTTTAAGTGCTTCTTTTTTTGATACTGTTTCACCGAACTTAAGCACGAGTTTTTGTTGCAACTGGTTATCATAAATAAAATGTTGGTGGGTGTTCGAATAGGTAGGAAAGCCGAAGGGAATAGTTGCAGAACCAATAGCTGTAAAAGGAATCCAAATGCGTTTTTGTAAATCCGTTATCATGACAAAGTCTCTTCCGATGGTGGCGACTTTTCCTTCTATCTTCACAGTCACATCGTTTTCCACAACAGAAGAAACAACGACTTGTTGATTTCGTTTCATTTTAAAAAATTGTTTTAGGACAAGGGGTTTTCGGCGGGTTTCATCTTGATTTGTTACATGAAACAAGTTTTTCTGATTAATATATTCTGTCAGTATTCTTGTTTCTTCCGAGGAAACTGCACTCGTTGGTGACGAAAACGCTTGAGAAATTAACAATCTATCCTCAGCTTTCTTGTCTGTTGCCAAGTTAATCTCTTCTTGCATTATAAAGTTCCTCCAAATGATTGCTCTCCCCCAATTTATGGTTTCTTATGAATTCAGCGTAAATTCATGTCTAAGTTATTGGGGATTTACGGGATAATTCTACCTAGACACTTCAATTAACTGCTGTAGATGGTCAGCAACTTCTTTAATATTTACTTTTTTCCCACCTATTGACATATCGTGTCGGGCCCTTATTTGGTCATGTGAATCAACCATATACATGGTTGTGGAATGAGTAAGAAATCCATCTTGATTTTTATCATAATAAAAATTAAAGTATTTCGTGAATTTTTTTGTTTTTTCTTCAGAACCTCTTAAAAACAACCAGTTAGTGCTAGAAATATCTAAAGCATTTTTATACTGTATGATTCTCTCTTTGGAATCGTAGGTTGGGTCTACTGTGACCGATACAATCAGATACTGATCTTCCGATACTCCTTTTTCCTTCATTAGTTGCTGCAAATCCTTTAAATCAAACATGGTAGTCGGACAAATATCCGGACAGTTTGTATAAAAGAATGTAACTAATTTCGGTTTTTCTAGGACAGATGGATCTTCACCTCTGACTTCAGTTAGTGTCCACTCTTTTACAGTCCCAAGTTTCGGCAAATCAATTGATTGTGGATGAAAAAAAAGCAAAGCCATGACTCCAAACCCTACTATAAGCACGGTGACAAAACGTTTCATTTGTACCTCCCTTCCAAACACTTTAGAAAACCAGATTTTATGCCTTAAATGAATAACGAATGAAATGACAGATGAGTGCATGAAGGCAAGCGGTGAATATTGCAAGGCTATACATATTCGTTGCAATCATAGTCTCTGATACAATCGGGATGTTACACAGGGCTGGATCTTGTAAAACAGCGCCGAGCATCATTCCCATTGTTCCACCCAGTGTGCCATTATAAATGCCATTTAGAGTAGCTGGTGCTTTAATAATTGCAGAGAATCTCCAACCAATTATTAACCCAACTAGGATAGGCAGAATGTAAAAGAATCTTTGCTCTGGAGGAAGTAATAGTTCCAGATATAGCGCGAAGGCAAATGAGGATATCATCGTAATGGCCATGCACATGGTCTTAGTAAATCGATCATCAAATAATAAATGTTTCTTTTTAAACATCCTGTAAACTGTTGTCAATTCAGTTAAACTCCACAGACATAGTAAAATGATGATTAGCAAGGCTCCATCACGCCCTTTTAATTGAAATAATGATAGTGAATAAAAGTAAAATAAAAAAGCCGTGAATAAACCAGTTAAAAACGATTGGCATATCGATAATCGTTCCAATCATCGGTGACATTAATCCAATAACAACGCCATTGGTTAACCCTGTGACAAATGTTTGGTAATCAAATAAGATTCCATAGAATGCTCCAGCCACCATTCCTACTAATGTGGAAATAATGGTTATCCAAGTGAAATGAAAAGGAAATTGTTGAATAAGTAATACACCCATAAATAGGGCTACCATTCCGCCCATAGCCACGCAAATATTCATTCCTAATTGAAACCCAATCAATCTCTTGTTGTTACGTACATATAAATAGAAACCAATAGCAATCATTATGTCCAAATACAATAAGAGCAAGATTGACATTTAGCCATACCCCCACATCTACTTACTGTATGTAGAATACAGAACCTCAGTAACTTGTCCATACCATCTTGAGATAATTTGACATCATGCATATAAAATTGAAACCCGACAAGTGACGTAAAAATGCCTATTTTTTCCTACAACTAGTTCATATACTACAATCAAGATAACTATAAGAGACGATAATTAGAGTTGATAGAACTACTTAGAATTCTCTTGAAAAAACCTCTAATTCACAATCGTTAGATTCACGTCCTAGTTGAGTCAAATTCATAACTCCTTAATTCGATAATTATCCGTTTTTTTAGACAGATATCGTTTGATTGTAGCGCAAGGCGGCGACTCCAGTGGGAATAGCATGAGGCTAGAAAGCCCCGCAGGAAAGATGCTTTGCCAAAAGCCAGTATCTTTGCGACGAGTAACCGCAGAAGCACAATGGAACGAAGACTAAGAACACCAAGTCGCAAGTCAACGTCTTCGCGGGCCAAGATCCTGTTGGCCCGAGGAGATTGAAGCCGGGCCCCACGGAAAGTGTCCGCATGGAGCGGAAATCAACTTTGTCCGGATTTTATTTCCATATTTTGTATTGTGAAATTGATTTAGTTATTAAATTCTAAATAAATTAAGGAGGCATTTAGCATTCATGAAAGTTGGACCAATTAATGCGTTTGATGGATTTCCTGTTTGGTATAAAGATAATAACAATTTACGTCTTCAACTGAACGTTGACCCTGCTGATCCTTTCTCTGGCATCACCCCTGCTGATTTACCTGACCCAACACAACCGGTTTCTTTTCCTGACAATTATCCATCTGAAGCTTTTTATAGCCAGGTTGAGGCTGAACTAACAACTGGTACTGGTGAAAGGGCTCGGCTTGTTTTAGCATTAGAAGCAGCGTTTGTAACTGAAGTCCCGAGAATTGGTGATCAAATTGTGTTTGGTCGAATTCGTATTCGCATTGATGGATTACAGCCAAATGTAGAATACACTGTGACACATCCATATGGAGTAGACACTTTCATTACCGAGCCTGATGGAGAAGGGTTTGGAGAGATTAACTATACAGAAGATATTGGTGGAATAAACGGAGGTTTTGAACTAGCTCCGAATAATCGAGTACATCCCTTCTTGCGATGGGATCCTAACGAAACGCCAAATGCTCCGGAAGGATATATTGGAAACCAAGCGTTGGAACACTCAATAGTAGGAAGTGTGTTCATTGACCAATTTGGGCAACCTCAAAACTATTTCAGAATTGAAGGTCCGGGAATTGGTATTGGTTCCCCTGATCGATCATCTAACCCTGAGTTTGATGCGGACAATACGATTGAAACAAGACTTTTCACTGTCTTAGGTACCATTTCACCGATTTCAGGTGTTGATGTAGAGAGAGCTACTTATACACAAACCGAAAACTCAGGAGGGTTTCTAGATGTATTTGCAACTTCAGATGACACTGCTCAAACGATTAGTGTCACAGGTAGCGGTTTCGACACTACATTACTAGATGGTCTCAATGGACAGTACTTTGCTCGCGTTCGATTTACAGGGGAAAGACCCCCTAGCACCATTACCGTTACAAATTTGAGTGATAATCCAAACAGTATAAAGGAAGTTGTACCAGTTGATTTTATTACCGCTTCTGCCACCTATGATACAGATACACAAAACCTGACGATTGTTGTTACATCTAGCGATACTATTGGTGCGCCCATCCTATCCATTGAAGACTTTGGATTTGGAGTTATAGATATTCCACAAAATGGGGTAAGCACAACAAATCTTATATATACTCCTGCTACTGTGACCATAAACTCTGACGCAAAAGGACAGAGAACCATACCAGTTTCAATAACTGGGTCTTCAGATGGTCCGATCCCTGTATCAGCCAATGCTGGAGAAAATCAAACAGTACTAATCAGTACACCAGTTACTCTGAACGGGACCAACTCTACAGGTCCGATAATATCTTATAATTGGATTCAGTTATCTGGTACGCCAACTACTCTACTAGAACCTACTACCCCTACACCCACTTTAACTGCCCCGAGCACTCCTGGGACTCTTATTTTTGAGTTAACAGTTGACGGCGAGGGAGGCCCATCTATCTCTACAGTAATGATTACAGTTATAGAATTTGCTCCAATACCGACTGCTAATGCGGGACCAAATCAAGCCGTGCAACAAGGAACAGTTGTTCAGTTAGTAGGAAGCGCAACCGGTGATGTTACAAGCTATCAATGGGAACAACTTACAGGAACTACTGTTCAATTAGCAAATGCAAATTCATCAATAGCCACTTTCACATTCCCAACACAACCTGAAACATTGATTTTCACATTAACAGTAATAGGACCTGGAGGTATTTCGTCTGATGAGGTCCAAGTGACATCTATTTCTGAGAACTTAACTGTTACACGAGCAGAGTTTCGAACTCGTGATGCAGAATGGAGAATTACGGGCACATCCGATGTACTTGGGACCGGAGTAACTATTTCAATCTATATTGGTACATCGCCTTCAGGTCCACTCCTTTCACAGGTACCTGTAGATTCACTTGGTGACTTTGCGTATCGAATCGAAGGATCTAATATAGAGCCTGATGAAACCCGAGTAATTACCATTCAATCTAGCTCAGGTGGAGCACTCACCAATATTCCACTCAATATACGAACCTAATACAGAAAGAAAGGAGAAGAAACATGGATAGATGTCCAAAATGTCATGGATTTAAAAGCTGTAAATGCGAGCGTGGCCCAAAAGGTCCTAGAGGTTATCAAGGCCCCCAAGGACCCAAAGGAGAGCAAGGAATACAAGGTGAAAGAGGAAATCAAGGCCCTCCCGGACTAAAAGGTTCTCCAGGAATTAAAGGACCTAAAGGAGACCCAGGACCCCGAGGAATTCAAGGCGACAAAGGGAGTCAAGGGTTACAAGGACCTAAAGGAGACCAGGGTGTTCAAGGAATTCAAGGAGATAAAGGTAACCGAGGGTTACAAGGATTTACAGGAGAACAAGGTGCTCAAGGAATTCAAGGAATTCAAGGACCACCAGGTAGGCTAGAATTTGCTCATGGTTTTGGAATTTGTAATTCAGAAAGTTTCGTGTCTGGTGTTGTGATTTTTGTCATGCCAGGACCTTTGCAAGATATTGAGTTACTTCGAGAAGGCTTGAAGGTATTAGAAGCAGGAGTATATCAAATTAGCTATAAAGTGATATTGAACACTAACGCCATAACCTGTACACCTTCAAGATTTCACATAAAAGTCAACGAATCAATAACGATAGAATCATCAATGACCCAATCTACCACTGCTACTACTCTCGCTTCCACTGACTTGTTTTCTCTACAAGAAGGTGACGTTGTAAAGCTCGTTGCTGAATTACAGGAACATTTTAGTTACCATATTGCGACATTACAACTTATCCAAGTCGGCTAAACATAGAGAAGTAAAAAACGACCGAATTTGTATCTTCGGTCGTTTTTTTGGTGTGAGCCGTCCCTGGGATAGCCACAAATAAACTCCGCCTATTAATCTATGTTCATTAACCATTCTTCCATAGTCTTTTGTTACCAATGATTTAGGATTATATGGAAATGAGAAATCACTGTGTTAGTTGGATATCCACGGGTGTCAATTGGGTTACAAAACTTAGATTTGCAAACAGATGCCCTAACTCAATATAGATGTGTAAAAATTACTCACGATAAGATGAGTGGATCGAAACATGCAAGATTTAATTGACCTTGTCAATAACTTGAATAATCAAAGCATTGGGTTTCTCAGTCTTCAAGAGAATCTCACCCGTTAACTGGACATGTTTTTTGTGTCTACCTATATTAAAGAAAACTGTCAATATTATTTTCAATTTGTTCCTCAAGGTAAATACTTGCTAGCTCATAGTTGCTTGTGCTCTTAATTCTATTCAGCTGCCTAGAATTGGATTGCTAGTCTTACTAGTTATTAAAAATGGGCTGTCCAATTAAGTCCCTAAAATAAAATAGATGGAGAAAAATGAGTGATTTTTCTCCATCTATTTTTTAATTGTAGTGTAGTACCTTTCATTTTACTGAAAGGTTTTAATTTACTTCTTTAGAGCAGTAGGCTGACTGGAATGTAGGCGGCGACTCCTGGGGGAACAGCACTAGCTGAAGACCCTGGACTGAGCGTAAATGGAACAAAAGCTAAGAACGCCTCAACGCGAGGCAACGCCTTCGTGACCAACACCCTGTTGGCCCGAAGCGGCTGAAGCGGTGCCCCCGGAAAGCGTCCGCCGCAATAGGAAATCAGCCAGACTTTTTAGAATGGTGTGAGCCGTCCCTGGGATAGCCACAAATTGAGGAACATTGGTGTCTATCCCAGGGGCGGTGGAAGGGTGTATTCTAATGTTATGAAAACCGTTAACTGGACATATGTTTTATGCCTACCTATGTTAAAGAAAGCTGTCAATATTATTTTCACGTCCACGAACGACTCAATGATTTTTATAAAATTAAGTGATTGAAGCGGAAAGCGTCCGCCTAAAACGGAAATCATCAGTAGATAATCATAGCCATTCAAAATGAATAGAGGGCTGTGCGAAAAGTCATTTCAAACGACTTTTCGCACAGCCCTGTTTTTAGTTCTACTCTACCAGACATCAGTCAAAAGCAGATTGATGGTATTCATATATTTATGCCTATATAGTAAATAATCGGACTTCTATCATTCCAGGGTCGCGAAATGAATTGGTACAACAACAAGCGGTCGAATAGTTCACTTAGCCATTTAAGTCCGGTTGAATACAAAAACTTAGACCCTTTAAAGTGTTTGATTTAGTGTTGACAATCCAGTTTTCGACAAATATAATTTAATTCTTTCTCTCCTTAAGCATGTTCTCCTGATTTTCAATTAGTTTCACTACGTTAATTGGTGGTAAAATTAGAGCAGGAACATTTGAATTTGCTGTGTATGTAGACACTAAAGATCTTAAATATGGGAACAAAATTGCAACTGAATTAACTTCAGCAAATGATTCTCTTTTATCAATGTCGATATTGTCTAATTGAAATATACCAGTGACATCTAAATTCATCGAAAATGGAAAATTTTTTTCTTTTGCATGTTCAAATATATTTAATATTAGTGTTACATACATGGTATTTTCATCGTCATCTTTATATTCTACAAATCTTTCAATATTAAAATCTACTGTTATTGAGTTCTCTACATAGTCATTATTTAAATGGAACTCAACATCATTTACTTGATAGTTTATAAATCTTAATCCACTCTTTAAATTGTCTGCCATTATGAAGCTACCCATAGTACATTTTCAGTTATCATATTAGGAAGTTTTTCAAAATTATAATTACTCTTTTTTGCTGAGTAAGTAACTTCATTAGCTTTTTGTTGAAACTCTACAGTAATTATTTGCATTTGCGATTGATTGCTGTGTTCAATTTCTCCGAATCCTGCACTAATAAGATTCTTTTCATATTTTTCATCTGTTATTTGATGAAAATGGTTTTCAATTTCCTTTATTTTTTTAAATATATCCATAATGAATGCCTCCTTTTAGCATAACACATACTTATTTTACTGTAATTATATGCGGTACTTTAGGAAATATTGACTCCAAAATAATAATCACTCAATAATGCGCTAAACATTTCTACACGTTCTTTAAAATCATGTTCAAGTATATTATCGACAATATCCAAATTCTTTATACATACTTGTTCTTGTGGCATATACCCAATTCTTGATTTAATTTTATTATATGAACTTTTATTCAAGCAAAAGACTGCCCTTACTATATCAAAATCCTCTGCAAAGCTTAATTCATTAAACATGTAGTTCAGAACTACTCCTTCTGCTATTTGATCATTGGGAACCTTTTTCTTTTCAATCATTAACTTGTGCACTTGATCAAAAAGAATTTTATGTTCTGCTTTTGTTAAATCAAATATTCTAACCTTTTGAGTTACTATTTGAGATTTAATTATTAAATAATGATTAATGAGATTTTCATAATTTAATATTTCCTCTTTATGTCTATCTTTAAACATATCCATAATCCATTTATAAGAATATAAGTCTTCTATGAAAAAGTAACTTCCATCACCCAACCAATGCTTTTTACCTCTTGTAATAAACATTCGCTGACTGTGAAGTATTTCTTCTCCCCTACTTCTCTTAGTGCCATGGTATAAAGTTTCAGAGTACATGAATGCTCCTTAATTAATCAATTCGACATTTAGTTAGCAAATCCTTTAAAAAGCAAACTACTATATGTTTCTACTGTAACACTTTATTGGTGAACCCTAAAATAGTTTGACTATTTTCGGAATTACTTACTTAAATTAACTCAATTATACAGTATTTATGTTCAATGGTTTGTCGTTTCATGTCGAATGTAATATTTATTGTAAGCCGTCGCTGGGATAGCCACAAATTGGGGAACATTAGTGTCTATCCCAGGAACGGTGGAGTGTTTATTCTAGTGTTATGAAAACCGCCAACTGGGCATATGTTTTGTGCCTACCTTTATTAAAGAAAACTGTAAATTTTATTTTCGCGTCCCTGGGAAAGACACAAAAGAATATGGGGATATAGCAGCCTAAAGATGGTGTTTATATGTGTCTCAAATCGCTAGGTCCGTCTATTTTTCTCCACCATTTTTTACATATTTCTCTAAACTAACTAGTGATGCCTACTACTTTAAATACCAATGCCTCACTCCTAAACTCTATGCGGAACTCATCTGGACTACGTAGTATAAATCTGGGGACGACCGAATGCCTTTGCTTTCATTTCTTCAAAAATGAAGTTCCATTGTACTAGGCATTGCTTTTCATTTTGTACAGAGTTCTTTCAATGATTTTTATAAAGTTAAGTGATGGCTAGTTGTAAAATTAAATGCA
>NZ_ALJG01000261.1 GCF_000286315.1 Paenisporosarcina sp. TG20
ATGGCTTTTTGAACACGCTCTATTAGAGAGTTGTATTGTCTTACGAAACATTAGACTAACCTAATTTTTTTCATTTAAATGTTCTCTATTATAACTAAAGAAAGAAAAAGCCACGCGAAAAATGACTATGTCACTACACGTGGCTATTGTTATTATTTGTACTTTTAAACGTTATCTTTACCTGAGGATTATTTCAAATTACAAAAAGGATCTGTCTAATAAATCCCTAAAATAAAACAGGTAAATGATTGTAGTGAAAGGCGGCGACTCCTGCGGAAAAAGCGAGCAGACGAGCCCCGCAGGAAGCGTCCTTCTGTTTATGCGTCGCTACGCCAGCTTCAACTGCAACGGAAATCACCTGTACTAGTCCATAAGCTACAAGATATACTTTTTCAGTGGACTCGGTGAGACCCGCAGGAGCAATGGAACGAAGGCTAAGACCACATCGCGAGGCAACCCCTTCGTTACCAACATCCTGTTGGCCCGAGGAGACTCGCGACAGCCCACGGGAATCGTACGCAAGAAACGGAAATTACCAGATTTATTTAAGCCCCTTTCAATATAAAAAGAGGGCTGTCCTTAAAAGTCATTTTAAATGACTTTTGGGACAGCCCCTTTTTATTTATTGAAAAAACTTGATTAATTGGTTGCTTGAAGGTTCTTGTAGTGGAAATGTTTCATCACTGTCAGTCTGACAAACCACATGTAGTGTTGGAGTTTCTTTTATAATGAATTTCCAATGGGAGGTTTTTGAAGTACTTGTCGCTTTAAGCTCTTCACGCATCATTTTTTTTCTGAAGTTTGCAAGCTTTGCAATTAAGAAACGTTCTTTATAACGAATTAGTAAATAACCATTATGAGCAATTCGATTGTATTTATTTAAACTAACTTCTCTCAAATCAAATCCATTAGACTTGTTTTGAACAGATGGTGACAATACAAAAAAATCACGTTTCTTAAAAATAGTTGTATTTAAGTGTTGGATTAGCCCTAATTCATTTGTCAAAAAGTCCTTGTTAACTGCACTTGGAATTTGATTACTTTCCATTACTCCACCTCTTCTAAAAGTTCTATTGTTTTAAGTATACACTTTTTCTAAACAAATTTCACTCTTTAAATAGAGAAAAAGCCTACTATTGACAAAATACTTATTCCCATTCAAAAATGAAAACCCTACCATTCCAGACGTTGCAGGTTGTTCTTCTAAAGTATATTGTTTTTCACCAACTTCTTTTCCAAGTATAATTATGAACATTTTGTATATAATCTTTAGCATACGAGCAATCCTTCAAACGAAAAGTTACTTTCTCACTTTTTGAAATAGAGATCTCACTCTTTTATAGTATGTACAATTAGGAATTATCTTTTCATGGTTTTTCGCAAAAATAAGCAACCTTCCCTAAAAAGAAGGTTGCTTATTAATCCTTATATTTGTTAAACACCATATATTCCTTTTAAAGCCTCTTTTAATTGGGGTTTTACATTCACATCAGGTCGAATCATTTTTACTTTAGCTTCCGCTTCTTCAATAGTATTCGCCATACGAAGTTCCAGTAACACAGCTATGGCCATTGTCCCTGCACGACCATTTCCTGAATTACAGTGGAAGAAAATTTTCTTGCCATCTTGATAATCTTGAACGATTCTTTTTACACCCGTTCGAATGGATTCATCTTGAAATTCACCATCTTCTACAATCGGTTGATGTTTACTAATCTCACTTGAGGATGCTGCAACTTCGGCTCGCAAATCGTATACCACATCAATTTTCTCTGCCTCAATCACATCATCTACTTCATTCACGCCGCCAATATATATGCTGTTTTCAATTAATGCTTGATAATTTTTTTGAGTCATTTCGTTTTCCTCCTATAGAAAATCTAATTTTAGTTGACCATTGGTTAAGACAAGTTTGGCATCAAATGTTTTCCCTACCTTGGAGACCAATCCTTTTATAACTTCTGTCTTTCCCTTTGTACATAAATCTTCAATATGTCGGACAGATAACCTTTTTCTTAAAAAAGTAGCAGGAAATGTTTGTTTGCAACCTTCTTTATATCCAGAACACCCATAAAATTTCTCTCTTGAAATAATCGTTCCTTTTTGACATGTCGGGCACGTTGCTACGTCTTTGTTAACAAACACTTTTTTAGCGGTCATATGAAATGTCTTTTCGTGAAGTTGCATTGGGACATCTAGGATGAGCTGATTTAAATATTTAGCGATACTTCCAAGAAATAACTCAGATGAACCTGTTCCAGTTCCAATCTTTTTTAAATAAGTTTCCCATTTTGCTGTCATCGCTGGGCTAGCAAGTAAATTCCCTTCAATTGCTTCGCAAAGTACACGTCCTTTTTCAGTAATGGATACGATATTTTTCTTTACTTCAATATAGCCGTTACGTTTAATTGTTTCAATAATTCCACTCCGTGTTGCTTCAGTCCCAAGACCTTCCACTTCTTTAAGAATTTCATTTTCAACTGCATCTTCTACAAATTTCCCACAAGTCTTCATCATGGCAATAAGTTGACCTTCAGTGTATGGCTTTGGTGGAGTCGTTTGACCTTCCTTTATTGCCACTTTACTTTTAACTTGTTCGTGAAGTGAAAGCTTTGGTAAGCTTGGTTCTTTTGATGCTTTAGGATCTGTGTCATTTGAAAATAACACTTTCCACCCTTTGTCAATTTCCACTTTGCCCATTGACAAAAATGCAAGTCCATTGACATCTGTTGTAACGGACGTTTCTTGATACAAATAATTCGAGTGGAACATAGCAAGGGTTGTACGTAAAACTTCTTCATACAAATTCCGTTCTTCACTAGATAAGCGTGCTAATACCGCGGCGGTCGGGATTTTTTTCGTCGGGATGATGGCGTAGTGTTCCTGCACTTTTGAACTGTCTACATAACGTTTACTTGGTGTTCTGGAAGCAACATTAAAAGGTTGATTAATTAATTTTTGATACGCTTCAACTTGGTTTTCAAGATATGAAAATTCATTCGGCGTAATGAATTGAGTATCTGTTCTTGGATACGTGACTAGTTTCTTTTCATATAAAGTCTGCATCGTTTTCAGTACATTAGCTGGACTATACTTCCATTTACGATTCGCAGTTGCTTGTATAGTGGATAATGCGTGCAACTTTGGAGGAAGTGTCTTTTTATCTTCTGTTTTTAATCGGCTAACAGTTCCAGGGATAGTTCCATCTATTTGATGTTTCCTCAATAGTTCTTGTGCTTCTTCACGAACATTGATCTTTCCTTTAACTTTGCCTTTATATGTGCCATGTTCAGCTTTAAATGTTCCTTCTAATTCATAAAAAGCTTCAGGAACAAAGTTCTCAATTTCTAGCGTACGTTGGTGAATCAAATAAACCGTCGGTGATTGAACCCTGCCTATAGAAAACACTTCTCGAATTCCCTTTTTTTGAATGAGTAGTGTATAGAGCCTTGATCCGTTCATTCCAACAAGCCAATCACTCATTTGACGTGCTTTCGCTTCTTCATACATTAACAAGTCTTTCTTGTTATCATGTAACTGAAGAAAGCCTTTGCGTACTTCATCGACTTCAAGTGAATTAATCCACAATCGTTTAATTGTTTTATTTCGCGCTCGTGTATGTTCAAAAATACTATAGAAAATATTAGAACCTTCTCGATCAACGTCACATGCATTTATAACAATATCGGTTTCATAGATTAGCTTTCTAATAACAGCAAACTGTTTCGCCTTTCCCTTAGCAATTTGAAACTTAAACTCTTCAGGTATTATGGGTAATGTTTGAAGTGACCACTTCGTCCACTTTGGGTTATGAGACTTTGGATCACGTATCTCAACCAAATGCCCGATCCCCCAAGTAATATAAGCACCTTGCGGAAATGTCTCACATGGTTGCACATCAAAAAAACCTTCGTTCTTTTTTACCTTGAAAGCATCTGCATATGCTTTCGCCTGGCTTGGTTTTTCAGCAAGAATTACTGGTTTCATCCAATCACCTCTTTTTTACTCTGTACAATGAGTATAACACCTATCGAACACACATTCTATTTAAGCCATGAAGAAGTTTAATTCAACTCTAAAACCATATGAACAGACCTCTTAACCCTAACTGTGACTGTATAGAATGATCAATATTCTACTTTTATTACCACCTTAATAAGATCTCAGCCTGATATTTATTAAAAAAAATACTAGGTACCCCGTTTTGCAGAACGTCTATTGTTCCACAACACGATTGGTACCTAGCATTTATTTAATAGTTTCACTGATTCAATTGTCTCTACTCTGCCTGTTATGAATTTAGTTTACGCAATTCGATACGACGAATTTTGCCTGAAGCTGTTTTTGGCAATTCATCTATAAATTCGACAATACGTGGGTATTTGTATGGTGCTGTGATTTGTTTTGTGTGATCTTGTAATTCTTTAATCAATTTTGATTTATCAAGTACCCCTTCTGCATCACGTAAAACAATATAAGCTTTAACAACAGTCCCTCGAATTTCGTCTGGCGCTCCAACAACCGCACATTCTCGGACAGCCGAATGTTTCATCAAAGCGTCTTCTACTTCAAAAGGTCCAATTGTATAGCCAGAACTAATGATAATATCATCACTTCGTCCCTCAAACCAAAAGTATCCATCTTCGTCACGAGATGCTTGATCCCCCGTTATATACCAGTCACCACGGAACGCAGCTTTTGTACGCTCAGGATCCAAATAATATTCTTTGAATAATGCTGGGCAACTTCTATGAACAGCAATGTCTCCTACTTCTCCTACACCAGCAGGTTTTCCTTCTTCATTAATTATATCAACCGGATTTCCAGGAGTAGGTTTCCCCATTGATCCAGGTTTCAGTTCCATGTCTTGAAGTGTTCCGACAAGCAAGGTGTTTTCTGTTTGTCCATATCCGTCCCGTACATTTAGTTGAAACGCCTCTTGGAACGCTTCGATAACTTGTCTATTTAAAGGCTCTCCAGCAGACACAGCACTTCGTAAATTAGGTAACTCATAATCATTTAAGTCTTCCACTTTTGCCATGATGCGGTATTCAGTTGGTGTGCAACATAGTACATTTACTTTTTCTTCTTTTAATATGGCTAAATATTTTAGCGCATCAAATGGACCATTATAAACGAATGCAGTTACTCCGAGAGTAATTGTTGATAAGAAAGGACTCCAAATCCATTTTTGCCACCCTGGAGCTGCAGTAGCCCAAACGATATCATTACTTTCTACACCTAACCATTTTGTAGCAGCCGTGCGTACATGCGCATAACCCCAACCATGTACATGGACAACCCCTTTAGGATTTCCTGTTGTACCGGATGTATATGACAAGAAGGCTGCATCGTCACGATGCGTCTGCACTGCTTCGAATGAACCTACTTCTTTAGAAGCTAATTCTTCAAATGATGTCCAGCCTTCTTCTTTTCCACCTACAATTAGTTTATTTTGAAAAGCTTCTACCTCTTCATCTATTAAATTCGTTTCAGCAGTCGTTTTGTAATGAGCAACGATTCCTTTGGCACCTGAATGATGCATCCGGTAAAGTAAATCCTTTTTTCGTAGCATTTCTGAACATGGAATTGCAACAATCCCTGCTCGTAAACAAGCTAAATAAGTTATATATGCTTCTGGAATTCGAGGAAGAATGATCAACAAACGATCTCCTTTTTCAATTCCTAAATTTAAAAGAGCTTGCGCATATTGGTTCATTTTTTCGATTAACTCTTTATAGGAAAGGTCAATTCGCGTACCCTCACCATCGAGCCAGCGGATGGCTAATCGAGATTCATCATCCTTGTATTTCTCAAGTTCCGATGAAATGTTGTACTGTTCAGGTGCAATTAAGTCTGCGTGATTCATTTATCTATTCCTCCTTTAAACTTTTATGTACTCTATTATTCTCATCTAAAAATAATACTTACAACAATTCTTCCATATCACAAATTAATAAAATAAAACGCTAATTATGAGAGTATAATATCACAGGTTTTAGCGGAAATTATTTCTAACCATACAGAGATAAAACAAAATTAATATCAAACTGAGCGTTTGTTCATTTCTAGTTTATAATACGCCACACTCTAAACTTTTTGGTGGCAGTAGTATTTAAATTGTAGTTGTCTTCATCATAAATAGTCAACCCAATTTTTTAAATTGTATGATTACATAAAAACTTCAGAATACTCTTGACTTCAATATTTTTCGATTTCCAGTATAATCTTTCTGTTCCCTTCAACGGAAAAATGGGTGGTCTTTAATAGATTATATTTCATGAATTATCTTTAATAATTCATCTCCACTCATGTCAGTCGATCCACCTCCCTGTGCAAAGGATTTAGAACCTCCACCTTTACCATTTATTAGAGGAAGAATTTTAGCAGCTAATTCCTTCATGTTTTCTTGATTTTCATTGCCTCGTGCTAATACAACTTGAAGTAAACCATCATTTTCAGCTATGAATATAACCTTACACTTTGTTTCTTCTACAACTATTAAGCGTGCAAGTTTTTGTAAATCTTGAATCGAACGTTGTTGGAATACACGCTCAATAGACTGTCTCTCTATCTTGTTCTCCCCAATGAGTTCCTTCAATTCATAAGCAATTACTAGTTCGTTTGAGTCGTTTAGCATCTTTTCTGTTTTTTTGCCATTCTCCATCAATACTTTCATTGCTTTTACTACTCCTTCTTCAGGAGCGCTCAATAAACTAGTCACTTCTTGCAAAATCTTGTGCTTACGATTAAGTTGCTCTAACACTCTACCTCCACAGGCAAAATGTACCCGTACTTTTCCTTGTTGTTTTTCTGAAGAAAGGATCTTTAATAAACCTATCTGACCTGTTGACGTTGGATGTGTCCCTCCGCAACCATTGTAATCAAATTCCGGTATGATCACTAATCGGATATCTTCTTCAACTGCCACTTGTTTTCGAAGTGGGTAATCTGATAACTGGTCTTTTGTAATCCACTTTGTTTCAATTAATCGGTTTTCCATAATGATTTGATTTGCACGTTTTTCCGTTGCATTTAACTGCTCATCAGATATAGCTTTTATATCTAAATCAATTGTTATCAATTCTTTTCCTAAATGAAAACTTATAGTTTGAAAACCGAACAGCTCAACAAATGACGCGGTTAAAATATGTTGTCCTGCATGTTGTTGCATAAAATCAAAACGTCGCGTCCAATCAATATGAATATCTACAGCTTCACCCACTTCTAGCGTTGGTTCAGCTATATAATGACGTATTTCACCTCCTATTTCTTCGACATCGATTACCCGAACATCCTTTATTAACCCACTATCATGTGGTTGTCCACCACCTGTCGGGTAAAAGACAGTTTTATCTAATAATACGTACCATCTTCCGAAATCATCCTTTGCTTGATCTACAACCATTGTGTTTAGAGTTTGGCGGTACGAATCCTGATAAAATAATTTTTGTTTCACTTTGAATGCACTCCTTTTAATTTCTCATAGTTGAACTGCATTTGCCCAATATTTATAAAACCTCAGTATTTATAAATTACTGTACCATCATCGTGTATATAAATGCTTTGGATGCAGTACCTTTCTTCTATCTAAAAATCTAGTTTCTCAATCTCACTCAAGACTTTTATTCCTATTGTTATTCTATTTCTTCATGTCTAAACGTAAAGTTGGTTAAGGACACGGGATCACTTGGACATACCTTAGTGGTCTCATGACTAACTGATTTAGGTCAATTAAGTTATGTAAAACTAGTATAGATTTATAAATTCTTAGGCTGGGGTAAATGGTTTCTCTAAATAGATAACAAGTTCTTACGTATCCCACGGAAAGGAAGTGAAAAGCCATGTAAGCCTTATGTTTCGTATATCGAAATTAATTATCAGAATTTTTAAGTATTGTAATACATTGAATATTATATTATAGTTTTACTTAGGACTATTAATCTGAATTATCTAGTATGCTTCTAGTAGATTAAGACTAGATAGTCTGCGTTAAAAAAATAGGGGGTCGAGTCCAAAACATGAAAAAAAGATTATTAGCATTATTAAGTATTTTACTCGTATTTTCAGTTGTCTTAGCTGGATGCTCTGAAGAAGAAGCTGTAGAAACCAAGTCAAGACTTGATGTTATTAAAGAACGTGGTAAATTAATTGGTGGTGTAAACGCTGACATTCCAGGATTTGGTTACGTCGCTTCAGATGGTAGCTACACCGGAATGGATATTGATATTACGAGAGCGGTAGCCGCAGCTGTATTTGGAGATCCAAATGCAGTCGAGTTCAGACCATTATCAGCAGAGGAACGTTTTATTGCTGTTCAAACTGGTGAGGTCGATGTGTTAGCAAGAAATACCACTCAAACTCTTTCCAGAGATGCTTCTGTAGGTCTTGCATTTGCACCTGTTACGTTTTATGACGGGCAAGGATTGATGGTCCGTAAAGATAGTGGAATTGAAACCTTAGAAGATTTAGAAGGAGCACGTATTTCCGTTGAATCGGGCACTACGACTGAACTTAATTTGGCTGACCAAATGCGTAAGTTAGGAATTGATTATGAGCCTGTTGTATTTGATAGCCAAGATGCTGCCGTGTCTGCATATGAACAAGGTAGCGCAGACGCGTATACAACTGACCGTTCTGCGCTCGTGTCCCGTAAAACTACTTTATCTAACCCAGACGAACATTTCATTCTAGATGAAGTCTTGTCCAAAGAACCTCTTGCACCTTCAGTGAAAGATGGAGATTCTCAATGGATAGATATCGTGTCATGGACTGTAAACGCGTTAGTTCAGGCTGAAGAGTTTGAAATTACTCAGGCCAATGTTGATACTTTCTTAGATAGTGAAGTACCGGAAATTCGTCGTTTTCTAGGTGTTGAAGGAGATATGGGCGAACAACTAGGACTACCCGCAGACTTTGTTTATCAAATAATTAAAGCTGTAGGAAACTATGGCGAACTTTATGATCGTCATCTTGGACCAGACACTGTTTTTGATTTAGAACGTGGTCAAAACAGCCTTTGGACAGATGGTGGCTTACTGTATTCACCACCTTTCCGTTAATATAATTTGTATGTGCATTGAATAGATATGGGCCTGCATACCTTCTAAAGTTAAGGGCAGGCCTATTATTATTTAAAGTTACCCAGTTAAATAGCACCTGATTGACCAACGATCTGTTGGCGCCACTGTAACAGTTTAAAGTGATAGTAAAACATACTGCGAGGTGACCTATACATGAATAAACACTCATCTGCGAAGAAAACTCCTTTTTGGAGGGACAAACGAGTCATCCCCATTCTTCTACAAGTCATATTTGCAATACTAGTAGTTCTTGCAGGGGTTTTCTTTTTTACCAATGCCCTTGGTAGTATGAAGCAAATTGGTTTAGTCTTTGGGTACGACTTTCTTAGCAAAATGGCTCAATTTGATATTGGGGACAAGTTAATTGAGTTCACGTCCACAGACACTTATGGCAAAGCATTTATTGTAGGTATTTTAAATACAATAAAAGTTGCCTTTATAGGAATTATATTAGCCACGATATTAGGATTCATCGTAGGAATTTCGCGATTATCCAATAACTGGTTAGCAAAAACAGTCGCTACTTTTTATGTGGAAATTTTCCGTAATACCCCTCTTTTAGTACAAATTTTCATTTGGTTTTATGCTGTATTTTTAAGCTTACCTGTTATTGAAAATAGCATTAATGCGTTTGGATTGTTCTTTTTTAGTAATCGAGGGACAGCAATCCCGTGGTTTGATTTGACTTCTTCTTCATTGATTTGGCTCATATTATTCCTTATCGGTATTGTTCTTTCATTTGTTGTATGGAGAGTTAGACTTAAACAACAAGTTGAAAGCGGGAAGAGAAAATTCCCACTATATTGGGCGACTGCTACAATTATTATCTCGTTAGGTATTACATGGTTGATCACCTCCGAGTACCCACTTCTATTAAGTGTCCCAGAAATTGCCCCAAGAGGCTTCATAGGGGGGTATACAATTGGACCAGGATTTGGAGCACTTTTAGTTGCCCTTGTTATGTATACAGCTTCTTTTATTGCCGAAATAGTTCGGGGTGGTATAATGGCCGTGTCGAAAGGACAAGTTGAAGCAGCTAAAGCATTAGGTTTGAAAAACTCAACTATATTGAGGCTGGTAATTTTACCTCAGGCTATTAGAATTATTATTCCTCCTCTTACGAGTCAGTATTTAAACCTGATTAAGAATTCCAGTTTAGCTGCAGCTGTTGCCTATCAAGAGCTAGTAGGTGTAGGAATTACAGTACTTAGTCAAACAGGTAAAAGCATTGAAGTCATTTCAATTATAATTCTCGTCTACTTGTCAATGAGCTTATTAACATCACTCTTGATGAATATATTTAACAAATATACGCAACTGGTAGAGAGGTGAAGAAAAATGGCGAATGATGAATTAACAACAAAACAAGTTTCAATACCCGAAACAGCTCCACCTAAGACTTCTATTGGAGTACTAGGTTGGTTGAAGGAGAACTTATTTAGTAGCTGGATTAACACGATCTTGACGGTTGTATTCGGTACTATTGTTTATTTGATTGTAGTAAATACAATTGAATGGATTTTCTTTAAAGCCGAATGGTATGTTATTTCTGCCAATTTCAAATTACTTATGGTGGGTCAGTACCCAGTCGAGGAATTATTTCGAGTGTGGATTGCTTTTACTCTTATTTCTCTTCTAATGGGTCTTTCATGGGGAATCTGGAAGGGAACCATGGGCCATTTAACCATTGCTATGACAGCAATATATATTATCGTAGCTTCCTTACCTTTCGTCTTGATTGAGACCCGGATATGGTTGCTGGTAAATATCGCTTTAATTATTGCTACATATTTCTTAGGGAAAAGGCTCACTAAGTTTAAGAAATATATACTTATTGGCTGGTTCCTCATGTTCCCGGTGACAATGATCCTTTTAAGTGGTTTTGGAGTATTTGATCGTGTCGGCACAAATTTATGGGGCGGGTTTTTATTAACTCTACTTATCGCTATAGTAGCAATTGTCTTCTCTTTTCCTCTAGGTGTATTACTTGCTCTTGGAAGAAGGAGTAAACTTCCTGTTGTTAAGTGGTTTTGCGTTGCCTACATTGAATTGATCCGTGGCGTTCCACTGATTACCATACTATTTGTAGCTCAACTTATGTTACCAATGTTTTTAGGTGAAGGTGTAAATATAGATAACGTTATTAGAGCAATGGTTGGATTTACTCTATTTTCTGCAGCCTATTTAGCAGAGAATATACGTGGAGGATTACAATCTATTCCTCGTGGTCAATTCGAAGCTGCAGAGGCTTTAGGACTAAATGCTACGTTTAAAACTGTTTTTATTATCTTACCTCAATCGTTACGGGCCGTTATTCCAGCAATGGTGGGTCAGTTTATTGGTATCTTTAAAGATACTTCACTCGTTGCCATTGTAGGCTTAACTGATTTACTAGGCATGGGTAAGAATATAATTTCTAACCCTGAGTTTCTAGGAACACAGATGGAAGTTTTTCTATTCGTAGCTCTCGTATTCCTGGTCTTCTGTAATATGATGTCCTATGCAAGTCGCAGACTTGAAGGCGCATTAGGTGTAGGTACTCGATAAGAAAAATATATCTTTAGAGTGTGTTCAAAAAGTCTGGTCATAAAAGACGATGTCCGTATCAAGCTGATCATACCCTTTCACTAAAGTATATGGATATGAGGGTTAGATTCATTTATCAAGATTGCTTTTTTGATACTGCTTTTTGAACACGATTTTCTAATCCGAAGGAGGATCATGTATGTTTGAAGAATTCAACTCAGAGACACCTCTAGACCAAAGAGAAGATATAGTTGTTTGTAATAATATCAATAAATGGTTCGGTAGTCTTCATGTATTAAAAGACGTAAATTTAACTGTAAAACAAGGTGAAGTCGTTTGCATTTTAGGTCCTTCTGGCTCAGGGAAATCAACATTTATCCGAACCGTGAACGGGTTAGAAGAAATTCAAAAAGGGGAAATAACAGTTGATGGTATTCCTTTATCAAATGATTTATCGGATATAGAAGCCATCCGTAAAGAAACAGGAATGGTCTTTCAATCATTTAACCTGTTTCCTCATATGACCATTTTAAAGAATATCACCCTAGCACCCATTTGGGTTCGTAAGTGGCCTAAAGCTAAAGCAGAGAAAATCGCCATGGAATTGCTAGAACGTGTTGGAATTCCAGAACAGGCCGATAAGTACCCTGGACAACTTTCAGGGGGACAACAACAAAGGGTCGCAATTGCTAGAGCTTTAGCCATGCAACCTAAAATCCTGTTATTTGATGAACCAACTTCTGCATTAGATCCTGAAATGATTAAAGAAGTTTTGGATGTTATAAAAACCTTAGCTGGATCTGGAATCACCATGATGGTCGTGACACACGAGATGAACTTTGCTCGTGAAGTAGCTGACCGTATTGTTCTGTTTGATTTTGGAGAGATTATAGAAGTTGGATCTCCTAGTGAACTATTTGATAATCCGAAACATGATAGAACAAAGCTCTTCCTATCTCAGATTCTATAATTTTCACCAGTTTCAAATACAATAAAACCTCTCAAGATTCGTATCTTGAGAGGTTTTATTTATTCATGATACTCTTTCCCCTATCCCCCTGTATTAGGCCGATACTATTATCTAAAGTAAAAATTATAAAGAGCCTTTTAAATTATAGTCGGAAATTTTGTGTCTATTTATTTTTTCATGTGCTTTTTCATAAATTTCACGTCTATCCAGTGTTTCAACCACCATGGCCATTTTCCATAATAAGCGTGTTTACCATATATAATAAGCCCTTGTCGTTGACCAACTGATAAAATCGAAATGAAATTGCGCTGCGGTTTAAAGTTTTTTAATCGTTTTCCTGCTAAATATTGATTTATATTGTGCCATAATATTGGTCCTTGCTTAACAGCGTAAACTCCATTCTTAGGTAAGGTAGGATAGCTATCCATGGTCACACAATCTCCTGCCCCAAATACCCAAGGATATGTTTCTACTTGTAAACTATCCTTAACTAATAAAAATCCTTTTGAATCTGTCGGTAACGAACCATCTTCAAATAACCTACTCGATTCTGGACCAGTAAGTGAAAAAACATTTGAACTTGACATGCGTTTGCCACTGTTAGTAACCAGTTCATCAGTATATACTTCTTTTATTCTGTCATTTTCATATAATTGAATCCCTTTTTGTTCTACTATCCGTCCTATTTTCAAATTAGCTTTCTTACTTATTGACATCAGGATTGGTGAAGAACTTATGATTTTGACGTTGGGAGGAAAGTCATTTTTATATCTCCATGCTTGGACTGACAATGCCATTTCCACCCCCGCAGCTCCTCCACCAACAACGACTGGAAATGTTGTTTTACGAAATTCATTTATCTCCATTGGGAAAGAGAAATTAGGTTTAATTTTAGTTTGAATCACTATTCCTTCTAATTCCTTAATAGTTGATCCTATATCAAATGATACCACTTTAAAATCATACGTTTTTCCTGAAGTACCAATCAGTTTCCGAAACAGAGCATCCACTTGCACAATCGTATCTTCTACAAAAGAGACTCCTGCTTGTTCACAAAGTTCTTCTAAATCAATTCGAATATCATCTTCTGAATAAAGACCTTCGGTGTACCCTGAAAACATTCCAGAGTAATATTGAAATTTTGATGCTGAGATAAGTGTTACTTGATATTCTACTTTATTCTCTCGGATATCACGCAAAATATTTAGATGAGCGTGCCCTCCCCCGATTAACAATAAAACCACTAATCATCATACCTTTCATACCGCGAGTTCATTCATTTAGCTTACAACAAAACACAAGTTAAACCCATGATTTTGGTGCATTGCTATTTAATTAGAGTGGTCATCCAACTAGTTCGTTTAAGCATGTATAGGGAGTTACAAGAGGCAACACCTTTGCGATCAACACCGTGTTGCCCTGAGGAGTCTCACAGACCGTCCGCGGAAAGCGTCCTTGTTTCTTGCATCGCTACACTAGCTTCGAAACATGAAGGTGCGTTGTAAGGGAAATCACTAGATTTAAATAGAATATTAACTTATTAATGACCGGGCGTACATTGCCCGGTTTTTTTAAGAATATAAGAAAGTATACAACTATAAAGAGTCAAGAACCCAGTGTTCATGGTGTTTTTAAATATATAAGACTTACATCCAATTAACATGCAGGCGTGATTTCCTATTAAAAAATACATTCATCTTGAATTTCCAGACAAAGTGAATTTTGTTCAGTGATATATTCTTGGTCAGTAATTCGATTTAATTTATATGTGAGTACTTTCATTAAAAAATTAAGAAAAATTTTTATATTTATATTTAGAACTATATTGTTATCACAGTTTTTTTAAAACAGGAGAATAATTGTAGTGAAAGGCGGCGACTCCTGCGGAATAAGCGAGTCCAGGGAGACCCCGCAGGAGCGCACAATGGAACGAAGGCTAAGAACGCCACTACGCGAGTCAGAGCCTTCGTGACCAATATCCTGTTGGCCCGAGGAGGCTCACGGAC
>NZ_ALJG01000262.1 GCF_000286315.1 Paenisporosarcina sp. TG20
CCTGTTGGCCCGAGGAGGCTCTCCGCCCGTCCCGTGGAAAGCGTCCGCCTGGAGCGCAAATCAGTGGTATCATACTAGAACCTACTCCTTAAAATACCGAGAATACTGAATTCATGGTTCACTAAATTTATATACTTTCTAATCATGCAAAAAAGTCTTCCGCTAAAGCGAAAGACCCTGCAAAATACAGAATTTTTATCCTATCTCCTGGATTGCCTAGTTCCCTTTTCAATGAATTTAATCATCTAGCTTAGCTAACATATTTACACTTACCGATAACTTACGCACGCCCTGAAGTTTTGCTTGTTTATATGGAGCATCGTAGACATAGACCCTGCATTGTTGAGTATCTAGTGAATCAACAAATAGTTGATCTACAAAAGTAAACTCTTTCTGCTTGTCCAATTCTTGTACTTTGCTATCAATTATATAGACGGTTTTTTTACGCTTTTGCAAATAATTTGCTATGCCAAAAGAATCTTCACTTAACCCCATTATGATATGTACAACTTTATTCATAGTCAGTTCCTTCTTTAAAGGTATTTGTACATACTATGCTTCAATAGTTGAATGTATTACATTATTAATTGTAAGAAAAAGTAAACAAGACGTTTTTGGTGAATAATAGAATTATCATATTTAAATCTGGAAAATTTGCGGCCGAAGATGCAATTTCGGCCACTTGTCTACAACTTCTAACGTCTCAAGCTTCCTTCACAGTAACTTTCCCATTGTCAGTACTCAACTGAATCAATAGCGAACCGTCCCCAAATACTGCTTTCTTAGAGTCTTCACCAAACATACTCACTTTTCCTCTATCACGAGTCACTCGAATCGTTGCATGTTCTGGCTTTTGAGTCATCATAAGCTCAATACTTCCGTTATCGGTCTTCAAGTTGATTGGCTTAGTAACGATTGGTACATAGCAATTAATTCGCCCATTATCTGTTTCCGCTTCAATTACCCCGTGTACATCATGCAACTCAATGCGTCCGTTATCTGATTTTGCTCGGAGAATTTCAGACTGTACATTGTGAATCTCTATACGGCCATTATCACTTTCAGCGTCAAGTTCTGTGACCTGTACATTCTTCAACGTAATACGACCGTTATCGGAAACTGTACGAAGTTTCGATGCTACTACCTGACTCAACTCGATACGTCCATTATCTGACTCAACCCCCACAAGCTCTGCGTGCAGCGAACTCCCCGTCATTGACCCATTAGCATTATTCACTTGAATCGTTTCATACTTGCGAACGGGCAATTTCACTGATACCACTGGTACCTTCAATCCAAAGCCAAATGGTAGAAAACGACGTGTTTCCTTCACTTTTATTAGTAGCGTATCGCCTACTACATCCATTGAAAGAGACGTTTGAGACGAGTGCTCCGATATAGCCACATGTTCTTTCCCGTCATTTGAGGGCTCAATCGTCAACTTACCATTCTCAACTTGTATATCTACTTTCGAATAATCGCTCTCTCCCGAGAATTCTTCGGAAATCATATCTTCCTCCGTATAAGCTTTCAATAATTCAAGTGCAATATATCGAGGTGTTCCAAGCGATTCTGAAATTTCTTCCTCAGTCTTACCATCCTTTTTGCCATTCGGAAAATACTCTTCAAAATCACTAATGATATCTGCCTGTTCCTCTTTCTTCAACTTATCTAATTCCTTTTTCAATTCCTCTAAATAACGGTACTTTTCCATCATACATCCCCCTTGTCTAATAATTGATGAACTCCTTCAATAAAATGCTTCCACTCATCAAGCTGCTCATTTAAATATCCTTTTCCCTGCTCCGTAATCTGATAATACTTGCGAGGAGGACCCTCAGTAGATTCCTTTAAATACGTTATAAAATATCCCTCTTTCGTTAACCTCCGTAAAAGCGGATAAACAGTTCCTTCTGAAATCTCAATCCGATCCGAAATTGCCTGAACCAGTTCATACCCGTAACAGTCTTGTCGATCAACAAGTGCCAACACGCATAAACTCAAGACACCCTTCTTAAATTGTATATTCACGTACCATTCACCTCCGGTACTATCTATTGATTAGTACCATACCATAACGCTATTGTTTAATGCAAGGTACTGGATTAAATGTTTTTTAATTTTATGGTAGGTTACAGAGAAATGCTACTCAGCCTTCTCTAAATAATTTTAATGTTCCGCTTTGATAAGTACACAACAAAAGAATCCAGAACCTGAACGGTTACTGGACCCTAATGCAGTATATACAATTGGCGTTAAATATATGAGTAGATTTATACTCAGGTACTAATTTTCCAGTGACGCTACACCTGTTTGAATTGCTGCTTGGCTAACTGCTTCTGCCACAACTTTGGCAATTCGATTATCGAAAGCATTGGGAATAATATAATCTTCCGTAAGATCAGCAGTTTCTATTAAAGATGCGATGGCGTAAGTTGCGGCCAACTTCATGGCTTCATTGATATCGGTGGCACGAACATCAAGAGCACCTCGGAAAATACCTGGAAATGCCAGCACGTTGTTGACTTGATTTGGAAAATCGGAACGACCCGTCGCGATAATCCGTACACCAAATTCTTTCGCTTCATCAGGCATTATTTCAGGTGTTGGATTTGCCAATGCGAAAACGATTGGATCTTTATTCATACAGCCAACCATTTCTCTTGTAAGTATTTTTCCGACTGACACGCCAATAAATACATCTGCTTCTGACATGGCATCGATCAATGAACCTTGCGCTAGAGGTAAATTCGTTATTTCAGCAATTTTATCTTTCACTGAATTCATGCCTTCAGGCCGGCCTTTGTAGATAATACCTTTTGAATCGCATAAGACCATATGTTTAACACCAATTTTACTCAAAAGATTGACAATTGAAATACCCGCGGCTCCCGCTCCATTAATAACTATTTTAATTTCACTAATTTTTTTATCAACGATTTTTAGCGCATTGATTAATCCTGCTCCTACTACGATTGCAGTTCCATGTTGATCATCATGAAAAACCGGAATATTGCACTCCTTTCGCAAGCGTTGCTCAATTTCAAAACATCTAGGTGCCGAAATATCCTCCAAATTAATGGCGCCAAAAGTTGGACTAAGGGCTTTTACAATTTGAATGATTTCATCAACATTTTGCGTATCCAAACAAATTGGAAACGCATCAATATTAGCAAACTTCTTTAACAGTAAGGCCTTTCCTTCCATTACAGGTAGGGCCGCTTCAGGACCAATATTTCCTAAACCTAATACAGCACTTCCATCCGTAACAACAGCAACTAGATTTCCTTTAATTGTATACTCATATACTAGTGAAGGGTCTTTTAGAATCTCAAGACAAGGTTCTGCAACACCAGGCGAGTAAGCTAAACTCAAATCCTCGTTATTTTCTAGAGGTACCTTAGAGACAATTTCCATCTTTCCTTTATGAATTTGATGCATTTCCAAAGCTGGACTAATTGTCTTCACCATATTCTTACCCATCCCTTCTATTTGTAAATTCTGAGTATTCTAATTAATATCATATTTCACTAGAAAACTCAACATTTATTACTTGACTTGACTCTAAGGTCAAAAGACAAACAATGAATTGGGTGCTAAACAATACAAAATAATTAATGACTATGCCTTTAATCATTTTTTTATTGTATAATTAGGGGCACTAAGTATTAAAAATGGATAATTAATTGAAAAGAGTTGATAGAAGGATGAATTTTTTCGGCAATAACCACACTGTACCGATAAAATCAACGTTCTATTATGGATGGTATATCGTATTTATCGGGGCACTTGGTGCTTTTTTCTCTGGACCTGGTCAGACCTATTTTATTTCCGTTTTTATTGATCAATACATAATTGATTTTGGTTGGAGCCGTACTCAAGTCTCAACAATTTATTCGGCAGCTACACTTGTATCTGCAGTTTGTATGTTTTTCATGGGAAGATTAATTGATCGCTTCGGTCAAAGATATATGATGGTTATTGTTTCCATTATGTTGGCAATCGCGTGTTTCTACAATAGTAATGTAAACAACTTAGTCATGTTGTTCTTCGGCATTTTATTATTGAGATTATTTGGACAGGGTTCTATGACACTCATTCCAAATACTTTAATCCCTCAATGGTTTATGACAAAAAGAGGACTTGCACTTAGTTACATGGCTATCGGGGGATTTGCTAGTTCTGCCATTTTTCCACCATTAAACGTGTGGCTAGTTAATTCCATCGGTTGGGAAAACACATGGATTCTTTGGGGGGGTACAATTTTAGTCGTCTTTACCCCCCTTGCTTTCTTCTTAGTTAGAAATACACCGGAACAAGTTGGGTTAGAACCTGATGGCTTTGTAACACCTATTGTAAGCGAGCAAAACTCAGAGCAACATATATCTAAAAAACCCAAAAATAATGATTGGACCTTTAAAGAAGCCATACGTACAAAAGCTTTTTGGCTTATTTTATCTTGTGTCGGAATTCCTGCGCTTGTCAATACAGCCATTACATTCCATCTAATTTCATTATTTAATGAAAATGGTCTTGGCACTGGAGTTGCCGCATTGGTCCTAGCCGGAATGGCACTTGTAGGATTTCCTGTGACACTTGTAGCTGGAAGAATATTGGACCGGGTGAAAGTAAATATAATTCTTGCAGGAATTTTTGTCTTAGAGATGGTACTACTAATGATGCTTCAAGTAACAAATACATTTTTCATGGCTATACTTTTTGCTTTAGTCTGGGGAGCGAGCAATGGATTCGAACGAATCGCTTTATCCTATGTATGGCCTAGTTACTTTGGTCGAGCTGCTCTAGGTAGTATTCAAGGCCTTGCAACATCAGTAATGGTATTCGGTTCTGCTATTGGTCCACTTCCTTTTGGCTATGCCTTTGATTTATTTGGCGGCTATAAAGAGATTCTTTGGCTCTTCTTACTATTTCCTATAGTGGGAATTCTATGTTCACTACTAGCCAAACAACCTGAAAGAAACAGTCATAGTAAAAAAACATAAAAATAGACTATTAAGACCACAACTGTTTATGTAAGCCGTTCAGTTTTGGATCGCTTTTTCTTAATTATAACCCCAAATAGACACCCAATTAGCTAGTTATTTGGATGTCTATTTTTCATTGATATATTAAGGTTTATATTAATTTTACCTTTAAAACAGTCATACTATTGACAGGTCAATTATTGCTATTTCAATTGTGATTGTAAAATGATTATTTGGGTGTCTAATTGGTAGTATAAAAGGAGTGATAAACATTGACGAAAATCAAACCGAAAAGGTTGAATAAAAAACCTGTAAACTGGGAAATGTCGGAGCTTTCCCGTATCATTGTTAATCATTTTGCGAACTATAGCGATCGAGCAGAAGAAAAAATTGCAGCATTATTATAGGCTATGTTAAAGTTATTGGTGATTTTGTATAAATAAATGCGCTTGGAAATGTTTCTCCAAGCGCATTTATTTATGTTTTTTTACTAAAGCACCTCGATAGTGTAACAACAAAGACTATGATTTAATATCCTTAATGTAGTTTTCTAACCCCATTCTATACCGTTCTATATCTGAAGTTTTAACGTGCCTTAACATCGTATTTAGAGCTTTTCTTAATGCTTCTGTGTTCCTGTTTTTGTCGTGCATAGCCATACTAAGAAACATTGTTATAGAAGGAAGGTCAGGATAACGGTCTTCAGCATCAGATAATATTCTGATGGCATCATCTATTCTTCCAACATTTCTTAAAGAACTACTAATTGTAATAAGGCATAGGCTTCATATTCTGCATTAAGACCTATGCTGATTGCATCTTCATAAATCGAAATTGCACTATCCTCTTGTCCCGTAAAATCATATGCGTTAGCCAATTCAAATTTTGCTCTTGCTGAATTTGGGTATTTCTCTGCAACTTCCAAAAAGTATTCTATTAGTTTATTTTCATCATCTTTACTTTCCCATCCGTTCTTAACAACGGTATCCCACTTCGGCTCCATTTTTAGCTCCTTTCTGTTCTTATAACTCCCGACATTCCTTGTTAAACTCTAACTGTTTCGTTAGTTTGAACTTATAATAAATTGATTATCTAATTGAATAGTTGTGGTTTAAGTATAACCTTTTCAAAATTGGAAGTCCTTTGTTATTTTCCCATAAAAAAAGCACCTCGATTTGAGTGCTATTTAGGGTTGTATTTAGTTGTTTTTTTGGTGATAAAACGGATTCGATTTGACCGTTTATTTCGCAATAAGTGATCTAAAACTGGACGGCTTACTGTTTATGTTGTGGTCTTTTTGTTGAAATAATTGCGTTTACTAACTATTTATGGAATCAACAAAACCTTACCAATGCTTTGTCTGCTTTCGATATGTGCGTGAGCATCCGAAGCTTGTGCTAAAGTATAGCGCTTTGAAATATGAATAGTTAGCTTTTTCTGCAACATTAATTCTATTAGGTTGTCCGCGCTCTCCTTGAGAAACTCAGGTCGTAGCTTGCGGTAAGTACCGGTACTATAGCCGATAACAGAACGGCAGCTGGAATGGAGATCCATAGTTTTCAGTACCCCAGGCATGGAACCAGCATGACCAAATGAAATGATTCTTCCAAAAGTCGCCAAGCAATTGATACTTCGCTCAAAGGTCTCTCCTGCAATGGTATCGAGAATGACATCAGCCCCTTTCCCATTGGTCAAACGATTCACTTCTTCCACAAAATCTCCACTAACATAATTAATGATGTGGTCAGCTCCAAAGTCTTTTGCAACTTGTACTTTCTCATCTCTGCTAACGGTACCAATAATTTTAGAAGCACCTAAAATTTTGGCAAGTTGAATCGCCGTGGATCCTATACCCCCTGCTGCCGCATGGATTAATATTGTCTCTCCGGGCATCAAATGAGCCATTTTCTTAATTACATTGTAAGCAGTAATTCCGACAGTTAAAGATGCGGCAGCCGTCTCACTGTTTAATTCATCAGGAATAACGAATGTTAAATCTTCATCTGCATTAACATATTCTGCATATGAGCCATTCTTAGGGAAAGCCATAACACGTTGGCCCACTTTGAATCGAGTCACTTTACTCCCTATTTCAACAATTTCTCCTGCACAATCCAAACCTGGAGTAAAAGCGGCTCCAGATTCAGTTCCATGGTATTGTCCTTGGCGAGCCTTGATGTCAGCAAAATTGACGCTGATTGCCTGAACTTTAATCTGCACTTGGTTTGATAAAACTTTAGGCAATTCTACTTCACTAAGCTTCAATACTTCTGGAGCGCCTAATTCATTCACAACAATCGCTCTCATGTATTTTCCCCATTTCTTCAGTTCAAAATCAACATAAGTAATTTATCTTACTACTATTCGCTATTAGGTACCTGTTTTCCTGTATCTATATGGACTTGGTTCCGAAAAATTGGTTTAACAACAAATAATCGATTTTCTTTGATTTTAATAGTTCGGCCCGAGAAAAATTTTCTAGTTGATGTCGACTACAAGTCCCTTTTTCTGCCCTTTTTGCACGGAATTCCAACTTGGGACGTGGTTTTTCCAACTTGGCGTGCGTTTTTTCCAACTTGGCATAAAAAAATTCCAACTTGGCCCTCGATTTTTCCAACTTGTAAACCATATTTATCCATAAACCCAATTACTCAACCCCTTTTCTGTTTAAATCCACACCAGATAAAGCGTTACCATTGAAAAATAACTCTATTTCAATTATTTCTATCGAAAAGTCTAATATTTAGTTGAAATCGATACATTATTTAATTCACCATGAGTTTTTTCAGCCATCGATTGAACCTACGCTCTTTTTAAAGTCCTCTTTGTACGGAATTCCAACTTGGGACGTGATTTTTCCAACTTGGAGTGCGTTTTTTCCAACTTGGCATGCTATTTTTCCAACTTGGACCTCGATTTTTCCAACTTGGAAACCATATTTATCCACAAGTTCAATTACTCAACCCCTTTTCTGTTTAAATCCACACCAGATAAAGCGTAACCTTTGAAAAACATCTCTATTTTCTTTATTTCTAGCGAAAAAATCTAATATCAGTTGAAATCGATACAATATTTAATTCACCATGAGTTTTTTCAGCCATCGATTTAACCACCCCTCTTTTTAAAGACCTCTTTGTACGGAATTCCAACTTGGGACGTGATTTTTCCAACTTGGAGTGCGTTTTTTCCAACTTGGCATGCTATTTTTCCAACTTGGACCTCGATTTTTCCAACTTGGAAACCATATTTATCCACAAATTCAATTACTCAACCCCTTTTCTGTTTAAATCCACACCAGATAAAGCGTAACCTTTGAAAAACATCTCTATTTTCTGTATTTCTAGCGAAAAATCTACTATGTACTTGAAATTGATAGATTATTTTATTCATAAAGCGTTTTCCAGCAATCGATTTGACCTAATCTCTTTTTAAATCCTATTTATATAGAAGAAAGCCATTCGAAATTTCTCGAATGGCTTCAATTTCATGCATTTAATATCAACCGAAGATTTCTTTTGACAAGTCGACGATGAATTTCAAATTCCTTCCAAATAAATTCTTATACCATTGGTGTTTCATGTGAGTCATTGTTTAAATTTGCCGTAGAATCATATGCAATTAGCGTAACTCCAATTTTTAATTCAAGTTCGCTAATTTCCTGTAACTGCTCAAGGTCAAGCTCTGCTAGTTTGCTTTCGTCCATTTTAATAAGACATCCTTCCTTTTTATAATGAAGATGAGTATGCCCGACATTAAAAGGATTATACTAAATATCATTGTTTTTGAAACTTTTCCATCCAAACGATATAAAGTCGATTGTGTCAGAGAACTTCCCGCTAAATCGATAAAATTTCCCGTATATCCCCTTCTGATAGGGATGACAACATGGTTTCACCTGTTTGAATAACCTGATCGATTAGTTCCTTTTTGCTTTGCTGCAACTCGTTTATCTTTTCTTCTATCGTTCCTTGGGCAATAAGTTTAATTACTTGAACAACTTTTTTCTGTCCCATCCGATGGGCTCTTCCAATTGCTTGCTCTTCAATTGCTGGATTCCACCATAAGTCATAAAGAATCACTGTATCTGCTCCGGTTAAATTTAGTCCTGTTCCACCAGCCTTTAAAGAGATTAGGAAAATAGATTCTGCGCCAACGTTAAATGAATCAACAAGCTCCACTCGATTCTTGGCAGGCGTTTGGCCGTCTAAATAAAAACAGCTTTGTCCCGATTGCACGAGCTTTTCTTGTATTATTTTTAACATACTCGAAAACTGTGAAAAAATTAACATTTTGCGTCCGTTTTCCTGACCATTTTCAATAATCTCGAGAAGCTCTTCAAGCTTTCCTGATTGGCCCTCATAATTATCGATAAATAAAGAAGGATGACAGCAAAGTTGTCTAAGTCTAGTGAGACCAGCGAGTATTTTTATTCTCCCTTTTCCAATTCCTTCTGAGGCAAGTGATTCCTTCGTTTCTGTTCGGATTTTATCTAAGTATCCCATGTACAGTTTTTTCTGTTCAGAGTGGAGTTCTGAATAATGAACCGTTTCAATTTTATCTGGTAACTCCGTTAAAACATCTCTCTTGAGTCTTCTCAAAATGAATGGTTTAACAAGGCGTGCAACGGTTTCGTTTGACATACTTCGAAAGACTTTCTGATCATGCAAAAATCCTGGCATAATCGCTTGAAAAATCGACCATAATTCATCCAAAGAATTCTCAATCGGCGTTCCTGACAATGCAAATCGCTTAGATGCAGTTAAAGACCTGACAGCTTGAGAAATTTTAGAAGCACTATTTTTAATCGACTGCGCCTCATCTAAAATGAGTGTATGGAATTTTTGCTTGCTATACCATTCCAAATCTTGCCGCAATGTATGATAAGAAGTAATGTACACATCTGGAGTTTCACTTCGCTTCTGAATTTCTTTTCTTTCTTGTACTGTCCCAATGGCAATATCTACATGTAAATCAGGAGCAAATTTACTAAATTCATTTTTCCAATTGTATACGAGCGATGCAGGGGCTACAACAAGGAAGGGCTTACTTGAATTGTCCTCTATTTCAGATAGAATATAAGCGATACATTGCAAGGTTTTTCCTAAGCCCATATCATCTGCTAATATTCCCCCGAGTTGATAGTGCGCCAAGGACTTTAGCCACTTAAAACCAGTTACCTGATAATCTCTCAAATTCGCGTGAAGAGTAGATGGAATCTGAAAATCTTCCTCCTCAGGCGACTTAATGGAATTAAAAAATTGTCGGAAGTTTTTCCCGAATTTCCGATTTTGCTTATCCAATTTTGTTAAGCGTTCTTCAATCTGTAACCCACGATAAAGAGGCATGATCATTTTCCCATTATGTGTTTCAACAGACTTGTTATTCAATTCATGATATAAATCAGCTACTTCAAGAAGTTGATTATCCATCAAAGATAAAAATGCTCCACTTGGTAGACGCGTATATCTTTTTTTCTCGATTACAGATTGAAGAATATGCGTTATCTCGTCACTTCCAATGTCATTCATGGTGAAATCCACTTCAAGCAAATTTCCGTTTGATTGCACATTAACTGAAACCGTTGCCTTTGCTACTGAAGGAAGAATCATTGACTTAATGGCAGGCACAATAAAAATCTCGGCTTTATCTTCAAGTTTCAACAATGTTTCATAAAAGAATTCGAATACATCTTCTTCTATTTCAGAATAATACCGCTTCCCATTTACCTTTAATGGAGAGTTTTCTAGCTCATTCATAAATTCTAATTCTTGTTCAGTCTTGCGTATTAGTATGCTTTGATAATCATTTGTCAAAGTGTCATTTTCATTTAAGGGATTGATGATAATTGAATCGTAATGATACTCAACTTTCACATCAATTCGTTCAACCGATCCATCCACAAACATTTTAACTCGTAAGGATGGACTTATTATGATATTTGAAACATTTTCAGAGACTTTTACTTTGCCAATATGATTTATTTTTGGCATGGCCATAGATATAAATGTACCTACTTGTTCGACTGATATTGGAATGACCAAATTCTTATTATTTTCGATTAATGGAACAAACGGTTGAAGTGTTTCCCGCTGTTCCGTTGATAATTTATATAGCACTCCTTTGTATGCATACCATCCATATGCCTCATAATAATTCCCCGTCTTAATTTCATTTAGCTTGAGTTGAAACTCACCAGACCTGCCATTTTCAAGAGTAAAGGAAAATGGTAGAGCTTCATGAGATGTTTGTAATTGTCCATAAAGAACATTCTCTTGCTCATAATTACAAGTTCGATCCTGTAATTTAAAAATTAAATCATCTGCTACATATAGTGGAATGATTAACTCTTTCCCTTTATTATCAGAACTTCCCCAATTATAGTCATCTTCATATAAGCTTTCCGTTTGATAAATCCCCATTAATATTTGTATGATTTCTAAATCATCGGGTGAAAACACTTGGGAATTCGGCGTATACGTGAAATGCTTGCCAAACTCCAATTCAGTCTTATTTGCAATGCTATCTAATAAAGATCGAATGTTCTTTACAATATATAAACGCGTATCGCCTATTTTTAGCTGTATTTCAAAAATATCTTTATACCGAGTTTGGAGTTTTTCCGTATAGGTTCTTAATAAGAATTCAACCTTTAAATAACTCGTCTTATCTGCCAACAATTTGGGAACGTTAGAGTGATCACTGAAAAAATCAATCAAATCTTTGGCTTGTCTATATCTAGCATTTTTTGTGCCATTCAAATTAGATGTAGTTCGTGAATCTTCCTTTTGTTCATCTATAATCGCCAACAGTGTCGCACAGACATGCTTACAATTACTGCTAGACTTATATGCTTTGCAACTACAGTAATCTGCAAAACGTTGCTCAATTATACGAACCTGTGTCTTATAAATATTAGTACCAACAACCTTCGCAGTCCATAGATCATTCTTAGCATCGTATACTAAACTTTGAACCCTTTTGTTATTAAAATAACTCTCACCTCTTTTAAAAACAGCTGCTGTATAAAATCTTTGAATTAGTTGTTTATTTAATATATCCATCCTGTACACTCCATCTATGTATTATCTGTAAGCTTTCGTTTTATTAAGAATAGCTCTTGATACTATTTTAGCATTATAGCCTAGTTTTAACCTAGTAAGTATTTTGTGTTTGGTGGACGATAGAATAGACACCGACTTCATAGAAAGCATTCAGTATTATCTAAATACGTTTAATCATATAAGTTTACAGTAAACAGGCGGCCGAAATTGTATCTTCGGCCGCCTATTTTTATGCAAGAAGTGTCCATTCTCTCATCAACCAAAATCAAAACACTATGTGCGTCACGTGCGAATTATTCCCTTTTTCCCAAAACCACTGTACCAGCGAATTGGTAGTCGTAGCAAGTATGGTAAAGATCTTCTAATTCCTGTTGTGTGGGTACCCTTGGATTATTTTGGGGACTGCCACTATCTAAAGCATCTGATGCCATCTTTTGGACGACACTTTCAAAGTCTTCAACCTTAATCCCCCACCCTTTAAGGTTTGGAATGCCTAGCTTTAGACAGAGGTTCTTTACAGAAGATACGGCAATGTCAGCTGCTGCCTCATTAGAAAGAGATAGGTCAGGTTCAAAAATTCTACCTAAATCAGCTAAGCGATCAATACATGAATCCTTGCTAAACTCTAGAACACCTGGCAGTAACATCGCATTCGAATAGCCATGAGGCACATGAAATAAAGCCCCTATTGGTCTTGACATCCCGTGTACGAGACATACAGATGAATTAGTAAACGCCATCCCTGCTTGGAGCGCCCCTAGACACATTGCCTCACGAGCATCAATATCATTTCCGTTGTCGTATGCCGTATCAATATTATTGACGATTAATTTCATGGCAGACAAGGCAAGTGCATCGGTCATTGGATGAGAGCGTTTTGATAGATATGCCTCAACTGCATGACTTAGAGCATCTACACCTGTGGCTGCTGTTATATGTTGAGGTGATGACACCGTCAATAAAGGATCAACAATGGCTACTTCTGGCATAAAAACAGGTTGCTTGATCATCATTTTTACATCATTCGAAGTATTAGTAATAATCGTTGCGTCTGTTGCTTCTGAACCAGTCCCTGCAGTAGTTGGAATAGCAATATGCGGTAGTGAGGGATTTTCTGCAATTATTTGTCCTCCCCTATAATCTCCAATATAGCCGTTATTTGTAGCCAATGTTGCTATTGCTTTAGCCGTATCGATACAACTTCCTCCACCAAGGGAAATAACCAGGTCGCACTTCTCTTTTCGGAGAATCTCTAAAGAATCCAGCACATGTTGATCTGTAGGCTCTGAATTCACACCTAAATAAATGACGCTGTCCACATTTTCTTTTTCAAGGTAGGTTTGACATTCACTAACATAACCAAGTTGATCCATAATTTTATCACTAACAATAAGTGCTTTTTTTCCTCTTAATGCAGATTCTGTACCGATTTTCCCAAAAGCATTACGCCCATAGATAACCGTTTGTGGTGATCTGAAAATAGCAAAACTGTCCAATAAAATCCCCCCTTACTAACTCTATTACTCTATTCTCACTAGGTCAGATATAGTATACATACACATAAAAATCTATTGATATTGTTCTCTTACACTTGTTTAACCATAGGATAAATGAATGCTCATTCCTACTACTCAAATGTCCACAAATTAAATTCTCCCTTAAGTTATGCTACCAATATTTCTAATAATTGTATAGTTAGAATTTACTGAAAGTTATAAACATTGTTAAATTATTTTCAAACAAAAAATATTGAGACATATAGAAACCACTGGAAAATGTGAACACTCCCGCGAGAAGTCTAGCAGAAATTCACTACCAGACTTCTCGCATAGGCTACCACTTGAAAGGAGCTTACGCTGTTTCTGCCTAGTCATATGGATCACTTCTAATTCAGTACAGTTTAAACAGCAACTGATGGTGTCCCGATGATTTCCAACCGTAGTCGAATTATGATTTTAATGAAAGATTTAAAGTAAGGGCTAAGAATAACCGGACGATAAACCCGTCCAGTTCTTTTTTGTCTATCGATATTTTATCTTTATTCCATTAAAAATGAAGATGACAGAAATTAGAAGAAAATTGGTTAATTGCCTCAATCTAATGAAAAGTAGAACCATTCGAACAGTAAATTACTCAATCACACGAAAAGTTGAACCATTCGAACAGAAAATTGCTCAATCGAACGAAAAGTTGAATCACTTGAGCTGAACCAATAAGAAAAATTAGGTAGTGCTCCTGTTCCTGTTAAGCAATACTAATGACTTGAGTGTTAGTAGAAAGTGTTTTCCCACTTTATAACTTTGGTTTCCGGATCGCTTAGTGTGTTTGAATTGAAAAAGGCGACATCTACATACCAAATAGACACGGGTGTGATGATACATCATACTCGTGTCTAGAATGAAAAGCCGGTACATTCTGTTAGATAAAGGAACCTCACCTTTTTTAGATGAAAGAAATTATATTTACAAGTAATTGAAGTGGAAGGCGACTCCAGCGGGAAAAGCGTGTTCGGTGAAACCCCGCAGGAGCTTAATGGAACGAAGGCTAAGAACGCCACAACGCGAGGCAACGCCTTCGTGACCAACATCCTGTTGGCCCGAGGAGACTCATGGACCGCCCGCGGAAAGCG
>NZ_ALJG01000263.1 GCF_000286315.1 Paenisporosarcina sp. TG20
AAGTTGAAGATTTATTGGTGAATTTTCGTGTAATCTTGTCCATGCTTAGGTCCTTTTTTATTGGATTTGGACGGGTTACCACCTGACTTAATCCATTATAAAGGACTTTTTCTTTGCGCAAATTTAGATTATTGAACATTTTGAGTCTTTTTAATATTTCGTCAAAATTCATGCAATGCTAGTGATAACCAGTCGCTTTAGAACAGCTATTCCCTTGATCATCCACCTTGCCAGATGACTACCGTTCAAATCCAACGTATTATCAAATGACTCTTACTTATCAACATCCTTACGCTTATGAAAATGGTTGATTATATATATATTTAATGATCGCGCTCTAGGTACCTTCGGGTCCAGGGTCTTTTTCATTTATTCGAATCAGTGATTACTTAAAAGAAACTTTGACCTCACGTTAGATAAAGCAATAGAACCAAACATGATGAGTGCCTAACAAACCAAATGCAATTCTTTGAATGTTACTTTAATGGTACAGAAATGATTTTCAACAAGACTGATGAATTGAACCAACTACTTGTTCTCTTCTTTTTAAACATTAGAATGAGTTAGACATTAAAAGGATATACTCATATTTGACTCGATACTTTTTAAACTTATGGGCGCTGGCTATTACTCATCAAGGATACAATAGGTCACAAAATATAGAACCAGAAAAGACTTCATACTTGGGTGTTACTTATTCTCAAGTATAGAAAAGATAGGTTATCACACTGGAGAGTTAGAAGCGATTCCATTTCTCATTAACTGGTACGAGAACCAAAAAAGCGCAAAATACTTAAGTGACAGACACTTTGAGAATTTAGAAAGGGGCTAGTTTTAGATATAAATCGATTTTTTATTGTATATCCAATTAGAAACAACTTGGTGAAAGTGTTTGGTTTATACATTTGATCTATGGAACTTTTGAGAAGACGTTATATTTACCCAACACTATGTGAATAATCAAGATATTAAATTCTTTACATGAAATTTACAAAACTACAATGGTGCCTTAATATTCACTTGTTATAGTTCTATTTGTAAGAAACAAAAATTATCAGGGGGTTTACACAATGAAGCGCAGCAAATTCTTCTTAATATCAACACTTTTAACTGTTTCTACACTTGCAATGACCGCATGTGGTGGAGCTAGCGAAACAGATGGTGAAAATGGCGGAGCTGGACAATTAACTGGAGATGTAGCAATCGATGGATCTTCTACTGTTTTTCCTATCCTTGAAGCAGTATCAGAAGAATACACAGCTGAACAACCTGAAGTTCGTGCGCCAGTCGGGGTTTCCGGTACAGGCGGTGGGTTTAAGCGTTTTGTAGAAGGTGAAACTGATTTAAGTAATGCTTCCCGTCCTATCAAAGAAGAAGAAGCAGCAATTGCGAAAGAAAATGGTGTTGAATATATAGAGCTTGAACTTGCATATGACGGCTTGTCTGTTATTGTCAACCCGGAAAATGATTGGGTTGATAACTTAACAGTAGAAGAACTGAATTTAATGTGGACAGATGAGTCGATTGAAACTTGGTCTGACATTCGTCCTGAATGGCCAGATGAAGAAATAGAATTTTTCAGTCCTGGAACAGACTCCGGAACATTTGATTACTGGTCAGAAGTCATTCTTGGAGAATCAGATATCCGCCGAGATGCTCAACTTTCAGAAGATGATAATGTTTTGGTTACAGGGGTAGCCGGCAGTAAATATGCCATCGGTTATTTCGGATTCGCGTATTACATTGAAAACAAGGACTCACTGAAAATCGTTCCAATTGATAATGGCGAAGGTCCGGTAGAGCCAACTGTTGAAACAATCAATAGTGGCGAATATGCTCCTTTATCCCGACCGATTTTCACGTATGTCAACAAAGAATCGTTGAGCCGACCGGAAGTGTATGATTATGTCACATTCATGAATGAAGTGGTGGCCGAATTGGCTTTGGAAGTTGGATATATAGATTTGCCTGAAGAAAATTATAAAGCGAATACTGAAAAAATTGAAGAAGCTGCAGGAAATTAATTGCTGAAGACATGGTGAGGTGGGTAAAACCACCTTGCCTTTCTGCATGCAATTTGGTAGGAGGATTATAAGATGAGCAGTAAGACTGTTAGAGAAATGATAGAAGAAAATAAATCATCAAAAACAAATTTCCGGGGTGTGACTGAAAAGGTCATGCCCAAATTCTTGTTATTATGTGCCATTATATCGGTATTGACCACTTTTGGCATCGTCTTTACCTTAATATTTGAAACGTTTAACTTCTTTTCTAAGGTTTCATTTTTAGAATTTATCACCAGTCCTGATTGGTACCCGATGCACAGTAACGCGAGCTTCGGAATTCGTCCCCTAATATTAGGTACTTTGACTATTGCTGCAATTGCCATACTGGTCGCACTTCCGCTAGGACTAGCAGCGGCTATCTTTTTGAGTGAATACGCATCGGATCGGATGCGTAGAATTGTAAAACCAGTTCTTGAAGTTCTTGCCGGAGTTCCAACAATTGTTTATGGGTTTTTTGCTTTAACTTTTGTAACTCCCCTCCTTCAGAACATCATCCCTGGTCTGTCAATTTATAATGCATTAAGCCCTGGAATCGTGGTAGGAGTCATGATTATCCCGATGATTGCCTCCCTTTCAGAAGATGCGATGAGTGCTGTTCCTAACGCCATTCGTGAAGGTGCATACGCAATGGGTGCCACTAAATTTGAAGTGGCTATAAAGGTTGTCTTCCCTGCTGCCCTTTCCGGAATTATTGCTTCCATCGTATTGGCGATTTCACGTGCCATAGGAGAAACGATGATTGTTACTGTTGCAGGCGGAGCGAACCCAACATCTGCCATTGATATCACAAATGCTATCCAAACCATGACCGCTTATATCGTACAAATCAGTCTGGGCGACGCTGGATACGGAACAACAGCATACTATAGCATTTATGCTGTTGGGATGACTCTCTTCGTCTTTACTTTAATCATGAACTTAGCAGCTTATTTCATCTCTCGCAAGTTCAGGGAGGTATATTAATATGCAAATGATAAATAATGAAAAAGTTAAAAAAAGAATTTTACGACGATTGGCTTCCAATAAATTCTTCAAGTGGCTTTTTATCGCTGCTACCGGATTGGCTTTACTTACACTTGCTGTTTTGCTGATTCGAATTGTTACACAAGGAGCAAGCAGTCTAGACTGGAATTTCATGACGAGTTTCGCTTCCCGTCGTGCAGAAGATGCGGGAATTAAATCCGCATTTGTAGGTACAATTTGGCTCATGGTAGTAACCGCTCCTATTGCCTTTACTCTTGGGGTGGGAACCGCGATTTATTTAGAAGAGTATGCAAAGAAAGGTAAGTTTACAAGCTTGATTCAGATGAATATCGCTAATTTAGCAGGAGTTCCATCTATCGTGTTCGGCTTACTAGGACTTACCATTTTCGTTCGTGAACTTGGGCTTGGACGAAGTGTTCTCGCTGGTGGATTAACAATGAGTTTATTGATACTGCCCATTATTGTTGTGGCTTCACAGGAAGCGATACGGGCTGTTCCCGGCCATTTACGTGAAGGATCGTTTGCAATGGGTGCCACTAAATGGCAAACAATCATTCGTATCGTCATCCCTTCTGCACTTCCGGGGATTTTAACAGGTAATATCCTGGCTTTATCCCGTGCTGTTGGAGAAACTGCACCGTTGATCATGATTGGTGCTTTAACCTATATCGCGTTCTTACCTGAAAACCTTATGTCGCAATTTACAGTAATGCCGATTCAAATCTTCAACTGGACAGGGCGACCTCAAGAAGCCTTCCAGGCAGTCGCAGCTGCAGGCATCATCGTATTGATGATTATGCTAATCATTATGAACTCAATCGCTGTCTATATTCGAAATAAGTTCACGAAAAGGTATTAACTGTGAACAATCAACTTTATATAAAGGTTTGGAGGAATTATTATGACATCACCAACTAAAGAGGAAACAGTTTTTAATGTAGAAAATTTAAATCTATGGTACGGAAACACTCATGCTCTAAAAAATATAAATATGGATATTGCCCGAAATCAGGTCACTGCAATTATTGGTCCATCTGGTTGCGGTAAATCAACATTTATTAAAACATTAAACCGTATGGTTGAAATGGTACCTTCAGTAAATATTTCTGGAACGATTAATTACCATGGACAAGGAATTTTTGAATCAAAATACATGGTTGAAGAACTTAGAACACGAGTGGGGATGGTTTTCCAAAAGCCGAACCCCTTCCCAAAATCCATTTACGAAAATGTTGCATACGGTCCGAGAATCCACGGAATTAAAAAAAAGCAGGATTTAGATGCTATCGTAGAGAAAAGTTTAAAAGGTGCTGCTATTTGGGATGAAGTAAAAGATCGTCTCGATGAAAATGCGTATGGATTATCAGGCGGACAACAGCAACGTATCTGTATAGCACGCTGTTTGGCAATCGAGCCTGATGTGATCTTAATGGACGAACCAACTTCAGCCCTAGATCCAATTTCCACTCTGAAAGTTGAAGAACTTGTAAGAGAATTGAAAAAAGACTACACAATTGTCATTGTTACGCATAATATGCAACAAGCTGCACGTATTTCAGATCGAACAGCCTTCTTCTTAAACGGAGAAGTGATCGAAATGAGCGATACAGATAAATTGTTCTCCACACCGGAGGATAAAAGAACTGAAGACTATATAACTGGACGTTTCGGATAATTGAAATGGAGGGATATTTATGCCAATACGCAGTAATTATGAAAAAAGCTTAAATGATTTGCGTGAAGATATAAAAATAATGGCGGGGATGACTCGTGAAGCGTTAACAATGTCCATCGATAGTTTAAAAAATCAAGACTTGGAATTGGCTAGTTCAATCATTGAAAACGATAAAGCCATCAACAATTTTGAAGAACAGATCAACGAAAAAGCGATTTTATTAATTGCAAAAGAACAGCCACTCGCTACTGATTTGAGAAAAATCATAGTTTCCTTGAAAATTTCAAATGATATTGAACGCATCGCTGACTTTGCAGTTAATATCGCGAAGTCCACGCAAAGAATCGGCAAAACCGATTTGGTGAAACCACTTATAAACGTACCGAAAATGGGAGTATTGGTAAATAAGATGCTGACTAATACCATTGATGCTTATAAGTACGAAGATGTTGAGCTTGCCCTCACTTCTGCCAGAATTGATGATCAAATCGATGCACTCTATAAAGAATCGATTGAAGAATTAATCGCCATTGTTACAAAAGATGTCTCACATATTGAGCAGGTTATGCAATTATTACTTGTTTGTCGGTACCTCGAACGCGCAGGCGACCATGTAACTAATATTGCAGAGAACACCATCTACATGGTTAAAGGCAAGAAGGTAGATTTAAACAATTAATTCACAGTTCTTTAGAGAGAACTTGTGTGATAGCCGATATTTCCAACTAAAGATACTCCATACTTTGGCTACATCATAGCTATCGAGTCCGGATAAATACCGGTCTTATATTTCAAGCGCATGATAGGAAAGTTCCTCTTATTAAGAACGATATAAGGTAAGTTTAATATTAAAGGAGACAGTCAAAGAAATTTTGACTGTTTCCTTTTTGTTTTCTAACATCTTAATTTTCTTTGAGCATGGCCGTCAGTTGTGCTAGTTTTACGTATAGATCCTAAAAGAACTTTTGACTCTTTTATTCAAAGTGAAAGTTGCTCTTTTCGCTTTTATTTTTGTGAATTTAGTTACACAAAAAAAGTCTATCCAAAAGTTTATACTTTGACTTTTGGATAGACCCGATATTTAATTATTAGTTTTCTATATCTTCCTCGATTATGGTATCTGAAAACGCAGGTTTAATAGATTGTATGGTTGTAGATTCAGCTTCTTCCGTTGCACCATTTTTCTTTTTAAGGGCAAAATAAGCATCTACTACTTCACGTGCTAAAATTGTCGCTGTACTTTCATATTCACCATTATAATAAGGTGCCCAAGGAATCACGACAGCATATGCAATTTCAGGATTGTTATAAGGAGCAAATCCAATATGTGTCGAATTAATGGAATCAATGGTTCCGTTACCCCAATATTCACGGTTAGGACCACGGTACACTACTTCAGCACTTCCAGTTTTTCCTGCTGCATCATAAGGGGCATCCCCGAAATATGCTTTTGCGGAACCTTGACTACCAAAATAGACTCTGTTCATCCCACGTTTAATTTGATCAATTTGTGCTTGTGTATTATTAATTCGATTTAATACAGTTGGACCAATCTCAGTTACTAAAGGACCCATAGTTACTCCATCTGTAGAAGGGTCTCTGATTTCTTTGACAACATGGGGCTTTATTCGATAGCCGTCATTTGCAATAGTCGATACATATTGGGCCATTTGGAGAGGCGTATAGGTATCAAATTGTCCTATTGTCAAATCTAAAAATTTCTCCGTTTGTTCTCCACCAGTGATACCTGCTGATTCATTTGGTAAGTCAATACCTGTAGTAACACCTAGTCCAAATTGTGAATAAGAATTACGTAAAACACCATACGCATCGGAATCAATATCTATTGGCTTTTTATATCGGTAAATTGCGTTGGCCAATCTGAAACCTATTTTAAACATGTAGACGTTTGAAGATCGTTCTAATGCTTCTAAGTCTGTCATTGCAATTTTGGAGTTACGATTGAAAACAGAACTTTTTGGGTTAGATCCTGCAATTGTTATTGGCTCATCAATCATTGTTTCATTCATTTGAATAACTCCTTGATCATATCCAGTTAGAACAGTTGCCGGTTTGATGGTTGAACCAATCTCATATGCAGATGTAAATGTGCCAAATGCATAGTCATTAATAATTCGCTTACCTGTATCAGGATCTTCACCAAATTGTTTACCAACGATCGAAAGAACTTCTCCTGTATTAGGGTCCAAAATGACAACAAATGTACGATCTAGTAAATGTGAACCTCTTTGTCGTTTCATTTCTACCATCTTAGCTTCTACTAAACTTTCCATTTTTGCTTGCATTTCACTATCAATGGTTAAAACTAAGTCTTTACCTGGTTGACCTTCAAAAACAGTCTGTGTTTCTTTAACTGTCCCTTTTCCATTCGTAATATTTTTAACAACACTTTTTTGACCTTGTAAAATTTCCTCATATTGTTGTTCTATATTGCTTTTACCGACACGATCATTGCGTGAGTAATTGCGTGCTAAAAAATAGCTAAGTGAATCTTTTGGAATACCTTCTGTCGGAGAAGTCGTACGACCTAAAATAGACAAAGTCGACATTGGAACACGTACCCAGTCAGTTGTCGTATTCACTCCATTTAATTCACCTAAATGTTCTGATACACGAGCAAACTCTTCAGGGGTAACATTATCACTAGTAATAATTTGAGGTGATAAAGCATAGCCAGAAGACATCTCTCGATAAATTGCTAACACTTCTAATTCTTGCTCTGTTATACTAGCAAGTTCTTCTTCGGTAATACGTTCTCTTACCATTGCATCAATTTTACGCTGAATATCAGATTGAGACAATTCATCCGCGATCAACTTATTTTTTTCTTTAGTAGATACTTTTTCATTCGCAGCATCTAAATTTAACCTAATCCAATGATCTTGCTTATCCCTAGTCGTTATACTATCAGTTTTTTTCACGATCATTGTAGCTAGCTTTTTAGCGATTGTAAGCATTTCTCCTTGTTTGGTTGTTTGTAATTTAGTATAAGTTATAGCATTTTTAGGTTCATTATCCACTAAAACACGACCAACACTATCATAAATCCGACCTCTAGGAACACTTGAATTAACAGAAACTTCCTCAGTGCGTTCTAAAGTACGAACATACTCTTCTCCTTGAACAATTTGCAAAAACCCGAGGCGTAAGATGAGGATAGAAAATAACAAAAAGATAGTAAAAAAGAGGATATTCATACGAAATACAGTATTAGTACGTAGCTTCGCTTTAGCACTGGCAGCTCTTTTTTTTGATATTTTGCGCAATTCAAGCATCCTCCTTCTAGCTTTCTAACTTTATATAGTATATCATTTTCAAGAAAAACACACACTCCTTTGATGAAAGGAGTGTGTGTTTTATTTAATTCATTTAGTTTTAGTTTTTGAGTCGCTATGAATCATTTTTACATATCTAATTTGTAGAACATTGTTTTAGTCTATGCTTAAAGAATTCAAACTAAAGTAGATTCTTATTTTGCAGATTCGTAACGGTTTGAAACTTCTTCCCAGTTTACTACATTCCAGAAAGCTTTAATATAATCAGGACGACGGTTTTGGTAGTTTAGGTAATAAGCATGTTCCCAAACGTCTAAGCCAAGTAAAGGTGTATTCCCTTCCATAACTGGAGAATCTTGATTTGGTGTAGAAGTCAATGCTAATTCACCATTACTAAGTGACAACCACGCCCAACCAGATCCGAAACGTGTTGTTGCAGCTTTTGTGAATTCTTCTTTAAATGCATCAAAACTACCAAATTTATCATCAATTGCTTTAGCTAAAGCGCCAGATGGATTTCCACCACCGTTAGATGATAATAATTTCCAAAATAAAGAGTGGTTGGCATGTCCGCCACCATTGTTACGTACTGCAGTACGTGCAGCTTCAGGAACTGCATCTAAGTTAGCAATTAACTCTTCAACTGATTTGCTAAGAAGGTCATCGTGACCTGCAAGTGCATTATTCAAGTTTGTTACATAAGCATTGTGATGCTTTGAGTGATGAATGTTCATTGTTTCTTTGTCAATGTGAGGTTCAAGTGCGTCATACTCGTAAGGTAATTGTGGTAATTCATAAGCCATGTTATTTTCCTCCTAATATTTTCATTATTAATCTTTACAATTAATAGCGTATCAAACTTAGTTCTTTCGTTCAAATATTAAAGACGTATTTTTGTAAATTCAGCCTTTAGACTGAATTCACACCGCTAAAACGAATATTGCAATCATCACTATTTGAATTACACCTTTTGTAGCAACTGATGTTATAAACCCGATTACTGAACCAAAACCTATTTTAATTGCTTGTTTAATAGATGTTCGTTTCATTAGTAACTCCGCAGCAATCGCCCCAATAAATGGTCCAATGAGTATACCAATGAAAGGGAAAATAAACGGACCAATTAACAATCCAATCGTACTTCCCCAAATCCCCGCTGTGCTGCCCCCAAACTTTTTAATTCCAAATGCATTAGCCATCATATCTGCTCCAAAAAGCAAAATAACAAACAAGGCTTGAATTAACCAAAACCACCATGGCAATTCAGTAAATGAAAAAAATACTCCATACAATAAAAATCCCGCTAAAATAAAGAGTACAGATGGAATGATGGGGTAGATTAGTCCGATGAACCCAATGATAAAGCATAAAATAATAATAAACCAGCCAATGAATTCCATATTAAACCTCCAATAAAAAAATTCTCCTCTTTAGATTGCCTTACATCTTTATAGATGTAAAGCACTCGAGGAGAATTACTTATTTAAGCTCTTTTTCCTAATACCGCTTCTGCAATGTTTACAGCATGGTCTCCAATACGTTCTAAATTACTAACTATATCAACAAAGACAATTCCAGCTTGAGGTACACATGTGCCTTCATTAAGTCGTAAGATATGTTTTTTACGGAATTGGCGTTCCATTTTATCAATTAAGTCCTCTTGTTCAGCAACTTCTCGTGCTAGTTCTTGACTGTTTATGTCTAGAGAATCTAAAGCCTTCTTAACCGTTCCTATTGTTAAAGTAAACATTTCAGTCAAGTCTTCCATTGCATTATCAGTTAAATTAAGACGGTTTGCTACTTGATAGTCAATTAGCTCAATAATGTTTTCAAAGTGATCGCCTACTCGCTCAATATCACGAACCGTTTCCATTAACATGATATGACGTGTTGAATCTGCACTTGAAATTGATTCAGCAGAGATTTTCACCAAGTAATCAGTGATTTTATGATCCAAGTTATTTATCGCACCTTCTAATTGATAACCTGTTTCTGCATGTTTTTTGTTTTTCGTTTTTAAGTACTCAAACGTTTCTTCCATTCCTTGCACACTAAAGTACCCCATTCGGAGTATTTCCTCTTTCGCTTGTCCAATTGCGATAGAAGGGGCAGTTTGAATAAAATGTGGATCTAAATGTTTTGGTTTATATTCAATTGTTATTTCATCACCTGGGATTAATTTGGTAACCACATATGCCCAAACACCAATTAACGGGAATTGAATAAGGGTATTTGCAACATTAAATGTTCCGTGAGCAAATGCAATTTGCATTTTTGCTTCTAACCCTAACACTCCACTTAACCACTCTATATACATGGTGAATGGTATTAAGATAATTAAGAATATAAGTGTTCCCACTACATTAAATAACACATGAGTTGCAGCTGCGCGACGAGCCGCAACAGAAGCACCTATGGAAGCTAGAATAGCCGTAATGGTTGTCCCAATATTATCTCCGAATAGAACCGGCAGTGATGAATCAAGAGTTAATATTCCTTCTGAATATAATCCTTGGAGAATTCCGACAGTAGCACTAGAACTTTGAACAATTAATGTGAACACTGTTCCTATTACTACACCCAGAAGAGGATAGTCACTCATACTTACAGTCAAGTCAATAAATGCGGGAAGTTCTCGGAGGGGTTTCATACCACCCGTCATCAACTCCAACCCAAGGAATAAACCACCGAAACCAAAAATTACTTCTCCTAAGTTTTGGAAATAATTTTTCTTTAAAAAGAAAATACAAAATGCCCCTACTGCCATAATTGGCAATGCGTAAGCTCCAATATCAATACCAATAATAAAAGCAGTAACAGTTGTACCAATATTAGCACCCATGATAACACCGATTGCCTGACGTAACGTCATAAATCCAGCACTAACAAGTCCTATTGTAATGACTGTTGTACCTGTACTGGTTTGTAACAGGACAGTAACAACAATTCCTACTAAGACACCCATGAATGGATTGGTGGTAAATCTGTCTAAAATATTTCGCAGTTTATCACCTGCTGATTTTTGAAGACCATCACCCATGTATTTAATAGAGAACAAGAAAATTCCAAGTCCTCCGAAGAATTGAAACAGCATTTCCTGCCAATTAATTTCCATTTATAAACCTCAACTCCTATTTCGACAATTATCAACAATACTCATTATGGATAGTTTAACTAGCAATTGTAAAGAACATTTATATAAAATTTACAATAACTTAATATCCGAGGATATTATTGTTCTGAACTTGTTCAATAATTTTCTTAAACTACAGTTTGAAAGTAGTATGATATAGATATAAGGAGTGATTCACTTGTCTTTAGCCAAGATATTTATATTTTCAATAACTAGTCCCAAAAAAATCGCAGCTTTTCGGCTTTTACCCATTGGTAAGGTCATACAATACGTGTTTATTTTTGTCTTCATATTATCTATCTTATCATTTATACACTTTACCACAGGACTTAAAGAAGATTCTACTTCAATTGAAGGTTTATTCACCTATTTAGAAAATAAAAAATGGATTCTATATCCTTTTGCCTTTGTTGTTCAATTTATAATGTCTACTTTATTATTATTTATTCGAATTAGTCTTATGGCATTCCTTGGGATGTACATCTTAAAGATTCTGAAACGTCGAGGTGAATACAGACATGTTTGGCGTTCTACAGTTTTTTCATATACAATTCCAACCGTTCTATCAATCGTTTTACTTTATGTTGGTATAACAGATGGATGGATCCTAATGATTACAACTTTAACTTGTGTTATCTATTTAACGTTTGCGCTGAAATATTATCCCAAGAAATAAGAATATCTTCTCTTAATTAAGAATACATTTCTAATTAAGGGGGAATTCTTTATGCGCATAATTGGACTAGCTATCTTAATATTGGTGTTTTCTTATATTATAAAAGTTGATTTAATGGATGGTACAATTTCCCTTGCTTCATTTACACAACCTGAATCAGTTTGCGTTGAACCAAATAAATATGAGGTATTCCATGTTCAAACTCTCGAAGGGGACACTGTCCTTGCTTTGTTCGGAGTGTATCCATCTGAAGTTTGGGTAAGCTTCCCTGAGCGGTTAGAGGCTTTCTACAAAGAGAACCCCCATTTACGCAATCAACTATTACAACCTGGAGAATTGGTTAAGGTTCCGGTATACAAAGACACAGAATCAACTTGTTCTTAATTAACAAAGAACGTTTTTTGTTGTCTTTTCCTTTTGATGCCTGCTAAAATAAGGAGTAATGATGGCTGTAGCCCCAAAAGGAGAGAATTTTCATGAGTGAAATTATTCACCGTTCCAAAACTCGTCCAGTTCGTGTTGGTAATTTAACCATTGGTGGTAGCAATGAATTATTCATACAGAGTATGACAACAACCAAAACACACGATGTTGACGCAACCGTTGCAGAAATTCTGCGTTTAGAAGAAGCGGGTTGTCAAATTGTTCGTGTTGCATGCCCGGATGAACGAGCAGCTGATGCTATTGCTGATATTAAAAAACGCATAAATATTCCACTAGTTGTGGATATTCATTTTGATTATAAATTAGCATTAAAAGCAATTGAAAATGGTGCAGATAAAATCCGCATAAACCCAGGTAATATTGGTCGCCGCGAGAAAGTAGAAGCTGTCGTCAATGCTGCAAAAGCAAAAGGTATACCAATACGCATTGGAGTAAACGCAGGGTCACTTGAACGCAAAATTATTGAAAAGTACGGCTTTCCAACTGCTGAAGGAATGGTTGAAAGTGCACTGCATCATATTAAAATATTAGAAGACTTGGACTTTCATGATATTATCGTATCCTTAAAAGCCTCTGATGTTAGTTTGGCAATCGAAGCGTATGTTAAAGCATCACAAGCATTCGATTACCCTCTTCATCTTGGAATAACAGAATCCGGAACTTTGGTTAATGGGTCAATCAAAAGTGCCGCGGGACTTGGTGCTTTGTTAAGTCATGGTATAGGAAATACACTCAGAGTATCTTTAAGTGCTGATCCAGTTGAAGAAGTAAAAGTTGCAAGAGAAATGTTAAAGGTATTCGGTCTTTCGTCTAATGCAGCTACTTTAATTTCTTGCCCAACTTGTGGACGTATCGAAATTGATTTGATAACCATTGCTAATGAAGTAGAAGATTATATTTCAACTATTAAGGCACCTATTAAAGTCGCTGTCCTTGGTTGTGCAGTAAATGGTCCTGGGGAAGCACGAGAAGCCGATATCGGAATTGCTGGGGCTCGTGGAGAAGGTTTACTCTTTATGCACGGAAAAACCGTTCGTAAAGTGCCTGAAGCAACAATGGTTGATGAGTTAAAGAAAGAAATAGATATAATCGCACAACAATACTATGATAAACAAGCATTAGAAAAAGAGGCACTAGAAAAAGAAGCGCTAGAAAATTAGGTATAAAAAGGAATGGTCATATGTCAAACTACCGATTTGGAATTGATATTGATGGGACCGTAACCTGTCCTACTTCTCTACTGCCACACATCAATAAAGCTTTTTCCTGTAACTTAGTACTGGATGATATTAAAGAATATGATTTAACTAAAGCATTTCCAGTCTCTGCAGAGGATTTTTACAAATGGTTTAAATTAGCTGAACCTGAGATTTATGCTACTTCTCCAATCCAAGCTGATGCACATGCCATTTTGACGGAGTGGAAAAAAGAACATGAAATATATTTCATTTCAGCACGTGGTGATAATGTGCGGGATGTGACGTTGCAATGGTTTATTGAACAAAACATCCAATACGATCACATCGAATTGATTGGGACACATAATAAAATTCAAACGGTGAAAAACCATGCCATTGATGTCTTCTTTGAAGATAAGCATGACAATGCTGTAGGTATTACTGAAGAATTGAATATTCCCGTTTTGTTGTTCAATACTCCTTATAACCAACAACCTGTCCCAAATGGAGTTATTCGTGTGAACAATTGGCTAGAAGCCGATGCATGGATACAACATTCCTTCTTAATCAAATAAACAGAAAAGGCACATGAATTTATTCATGTGCCTTTTACTAATTTTCACTATCTAATATGAAAACTAATCCAATTGCTGGAACTGTCCTTTTTTGCATACACCTATATTTAGGAGGGCACTGAAAAAGTCCTCTTCGGAACATCAATGCGAGCATGGGAAAGATTTCGTTCCTATGCTCGCATTTTTCTCGTAGAATCCTTAGATTTCCGTTCCAGGCAGACGCGTTCCGCGGGCACGGCTTCAGTCTCCTCGTCACTGCGTTCCTGCGGGGCCTTCAGCTCATGCTTTTCCCGCTGGAGTCGCTGCCTGGAACGTAAATCCACTAGGATCAGCTAACCCTAATGAAAATGATTTTACAACTTTTAAAGGGTTCCTTTCCTATATATTAAAATTAAGTAAATGTAGGTGGTGCATCCATTGATTTCAAACCAATAGACCTTTAATCTAAGCCCGTATATGGACATTTTGATGTTATTTAAAGTACCAGTGACTTTCTGCACTCCCTTCTTTTTAAGTTGTATTTTCTTTTATGATCAATTCGAAAACATTTACTTATTTGCAGCGGAAGGTGGCGAAAAACATCTGCTCCTGCATCGCTGCGCTAGCTTCGTCGCAAAGAACAGGTCCAAATTCCCTTTGGTCCTGTTCTTTCCTACGGGATCAGCGGAACAGGCGAAACCTCGCAGTGGAGCGCTAATTGAACAAGGCTACGGACGCCACATCATGTGGCAA
>NZ_ALJG01000264.1 GCF_000286315.1 Paenisporosarcina sp. TG20
AACGGAAATCATACCAGAAACCAAAGTGGATACTGTGTACTTTCTTTAAGGACCGGGCACACTTGCCCGGTTTTTCTTATTTCCATCATTGTGAATATTAGGAATTCGCAAAAGAAAACATCCAAATTGCATCCTAAAAACGTTTTCATCGTCTTAATTAGTAAATCATAAGAGACGAGGGTGGTTAACATGGAAAAAACGATTGTTATAGCTGGCGGAACTGGTTTTATTGGTCAATATTTGGAAGGGAAATATAAGGATTTAGGATATGATGTGAAGATCATTTCTAGACAGTCACAACATATTTCATGGTCGAATCAAGCCGGGATCATAGAGGCTTTAGAACGTTCAGAGATGGTCATTAACCTAGCGGGTAAATCTGTAAACTGTCGCTATAACGAGAGCAATAAGGAAGAAATTATCCATTCAAGAACCGAGACTACAAAAATTCTTGGAAACGCTCTGTTACTATGTGAAAACCCTCCACCATTATGGATTAATTCAAGTACAGCAACGATTTATCGCTATGCGGAAGACCGCCCCATGACGGAAACAAGCGGAGAAATTGGAACAGGTTTTTCTGTGGACGTTGCGAAGACTTGGGAGAAATCCCTATTTGATTTCAACTTACCTCATACTAGACAAGCAGCTTTACGAATCTCTATCGTACTCGGTGCAAATGGTGGAGCGATGGAGCCTTACTTCAATCTAGTACGCTTCGGGCTCGGAGGAGTTCAAGGGTCAGGTAACCAAATGTTCAGTTGGATTCATATAGAAGATTTATATCAAATCATCTTATTCCTACAAACAAATAAAAATCTTAGTGGTATATTCAATTGTTCAGCTCCTTACCCCATCAAAAATCGCGAATTTATGGCACAACTACGACAAGCAATGAACCAAAAGTTAGGACTTCCATCACCAACATGGATGCTTAAAATGGGTGCTATTCTCATGCAAACCGAAACTGAATTAATATTAAAAAGCAGATGGGTTTTACCAGAAAGACTTGAAAAAGAAGGATTTCAATTTACATTTGATAAGATACATAATGCGCTTCATCAAATAGTTGAAACTCGAAATTTAGGTTCCTAGAAAAATAAATACTTCGATCCACTTCGTGAGTCAAGAACCTATAAACCTAAATAAAACCACCAAGATAGCTCATGGTGGTTTTAAACATTATTTCTTTTAGTCAATAACGAAAGTTGCTTATTTAATGTCTTAAGTTAAATCTCAACGATTACCGGTAAAATCATTGGTTTTCTTTTCGTTTTGGCATATAAAAATTTACCGACTGTAGCTTTAATGCTTTGTTTCAGCACATTATATTGATTGAAATTTGCAGTTTGTGTGGTTTTGATGGTCGTAACTACTAAGCGATTCACTTCATCAATGAGTTCTTCTGAATCGGGAGCATAAACGAAACCTCGAGATATCGTATCAGGACCCGATACAATTTCACCATCCGTTCTGCTAAGTGTAAAGACGATGATAAGCATACCTTCTTCAGAAAGTAGCTTACGATCACGTAACACAATGCTGCCAACATCCCCAATTCCTAAACCATCTACAAAAATATTTCCAGACGAAACTTTTCGTGTTTGACGAGCAATCGATTTGTTAATATCGACAACATCTCCATTGTTTATAATAAAAATATTTTCTCTTTCCACTCCGACTGACTCGGCCAATATACGGTGTTTATGAAGCATTCTATATTCCCCGTGAATAGGAATAAAATATTTAGGCTTCATTAATGTAAGCATAAGTTTCAATTCTTCTTGGCATGCGTGTCCAGTAACATGCATATCGTTAGATTCATCAGAACCATAAATTACTTTAGCACCTAAAAGAAATAAATTATCAATAATACGGGAAACACCCTTTTCATTGCCTGGAATTGGGGTTGCAGAAAAGATAACCGTATCTTCTGGCAGAATATTCACTTGTCGAAAGTTACCTGTCGATAATCGAGATAGAGCTGCCATCGGCTCGCCTTGGCTTCCGGTACATAAAATAGCCACTCGCTCTGGATCCATTCGATTAATTTCATTTGCTTCAAGTATCATGCCTTCTGGCACATGTAAATAACCTAGTTCAATCGCGACGCCCACTACATTGACCATACTTCTTCCAAGTAATGCTAACTTGCGATTAGTCTTTTGCGCAGCGTCTACAACTTGCTGAACTCGATGGATGTTTGAAGCAAAGGTGGAGATAAATACTTTTCTATTAGCTTTTCGAAATGCATCTTCAATATGTCCTCCTATAAGGCTTTCAGATGGGGTGAAACCAGGACGTTCTGCATTTGTACTCTCTGATAATAAGAGAAGAACACCTTTTTTTCCGATTTCAGCCATAGTATGGATATCTGCATGTTCATTATTAACTGGAGTTAAGTCGAACTTGAAATCACCAGTATGTACGATTGTACCTTCAGGTGTGTGGAAGGCAATTCCTAAACCATCCGGAATGCTGTGATTAATTTTAAAAAATGTACATTTTATCGCATTAAAGTTAATTGTTGATTGAGAGTCAATTATATGTGTTTCGGTTGACCTTAAAAGACCGTGTTCTTTCAACTTGATACCAATTATCCCTAAGCTGAATCTTGTGGCATAAATAGGCATATTCAATTGCTTTAAAAGGTGGGGGATACCGCCGATATGATCTTCATGCCCATGGGTAATAATTAAGCCTCGAATATGCTCCTTATGTTCCTTTAGGTATGAAATATCCTGGATAATCAAATCAATTCCTAGTAGGCTTTCATCTGGAAACTTAGAACCACAGTCAATGACCACAATATCATTTTCAACTTGTAAGACATACATATTTTTTCCGATTTCATTTATTCCACCTAAAGCGAAAATGGATACTGAGTTTTCTGGTGTATTCAAATTCAAAACCCTCCTATTTTTTAAATAGCTTTTTAAAGTATTCCCAAATGAGAGACTTTTTATAAACGTTCATAAATTACAGTCAAGTTCTGAAAAAAGAAATAAATAGCCAAGCCAACAAAGTAACTTAATTCCAATATTACTAGCAGTTTCAGCATAAATTCGTATGTAATCAACCACCCACCCACCCAGTAAGTAAGTGGTGGTTGATTGGTGAAATAAATTTTATTTATTTAAGTTTTCGTCGTGAAATTTTCCTGTATCATCTTCAATTGCTTCACTTAGTTTATCGCCCACTGTTTCATCATCGAGTGTCTCATATTGCCATATTTGAACTCCATTTAGACTTTGAATAGTTTTGCTTCGGTCGTATAAATCTTCTTTTTCTCGATCCGGATTCATAATCCTTCACTCCCTATTGAACATCATACTTATTTTTTGTTTTTATTCTTCTTAGATAGTACCTCGTGATCCACATCTTTATTAATAATTTCTTGGAACTCACGAGAGAATTCTTCTTTTGCTTTTCCTGGGGACATTTTCAAGAATTTTGGTGTTTGTGGCAACGAATTTTTGTTATTACTTGATGAGTTATGATCGTCTCTTCCCATATCTTCGCCTACTTTCCAAAGTATTTGTTCTTAAAAGTATGGCTTTGTTTAGAGATTTTCATGTAGAAAAAACAGAAATGATTTCTTTTAAATTTTAATTGAACATAATAAGTGAAATTGACAGATAAACTGATAATAATGCAATCAAATTTTAGTAACATATTTAAATTTTAGACTTTTTATAAACCTGGAATAATATACATTAGAGGAAAGGGGAAATGGTTTGAAAGATGAATATTTATTTTCTTTAGTTGGAAAAGAGGTAAAAGTTTATAAGCGTAACTCTCATTCGAGTGTGGGTCTTTTATTAGCGGTCAACGTTGATTACTTAACCCTTCAAATAGAAGATGGAGAGATTATATACTACAAAACTGGTTACATAAAAAGTATTCGAGAATACTCGCAGAATCGATTTAATTCTATTTTTAAGGTACACAACACTAATAACTTGTCCAAAGCATCTACATTCAATGAACTCATTGTTAATTTTAAAAATAAAGAAATTCGCGTATTTGACAACGGTTCTGAAGTTAAAGAAGGGTACTTAATGGATATAAAAGATAACTTCATTGTGCTTTACACAGAGAGAGATGGATTACTTTTTTTAAAGGAACATTATATTACTAGCTTTAGTCATGATTTAGCAAATGAAGTTGTCAATGATGGAATGGAAGTAAACAATTCTTTATATGGTAATGAAGTAGATATGGAGCTGTACCATCAATTATCTTCGGAAACCGCTAACAACCCTTTAACATGTATTGAAAAACATTGGGTAAAAATAAATAGAAAAGGTCTAGAAAGCTTACAAGGATTAGTTTTAGAGAATAATGAAAAATATCTAATACTAGAGGTCAATAATGAAATTTTTAAAATACCAACATACCACGTGAGAAGCTTTAGTGTTAGTCGGAATAAACCGGAAAATCAAGAAATAAAAACAACTGTTCATAAAACACTAGAAACAGATGAAGGGGTGATCGACCAAGAGGAATCAAATGAAATTTCAAAAAGTAGCGAGCAAGTTATAGGGAATTTATCCCCTGAAGAGAAGTTAAGCAAGTTGAATAAAAGAAGAAGAAGACATAAACGCTTGAAGAAAAAGCAAGAGCAACAAGCCATACAGCAAAATCAAAATGACCCAAATGTAAAAAATCATAAAAAGTAAAATAATTAGTTAATATAAATTTGTATTGATTAGATTACACAAACGAAATTGAAATTAAAAAGAGGAACAGGCAAACCAATTAAGGTTTACCTGTTCCTTATTTATTGAATAACAAATTGAATAAAGGAAACATATCTTGGGATTTACTTTTTACGTTGTTGACCTGAATTATCTGGTTTAATGTTTTTCTTAATTATATCTAGAAATTCTCTTGAAAACTCCTCTAATCCTCTATTAGGAGTAGAGTTTGTTTTTCCAGGTGTTTGAGTGCTCTGTTTATTGTTATTGCCTGAAGAGTTTTGGTTGTTTTTACCTGAAAATTCTTGAGCAAATTCTTCACGTAAATTGTTAACTACAGCACCGGGCATTTGTTTTAATGGCATTGAGTTTTTGTTATTGCCTGAAGACTGTTGCTTGTTATTACCTGAAGAGTTTTGGTTGTTATTACCTGAAAATTCTCGAGCAAACTCTTCACGTGAATTATTCATTCCAGCTGGCTTTTGTGTTAATGGCACTGAATTTTTGTTGCTACTTGAAGCATTATTATTTCTTTCCATGATCATGTCTCCTTTCAAGATGTATTCTAAATAAGTATGGATCTTAACAAAACATTCATGTATGATGTTTAAGTTTATTTATGGAAAGAATATTAAATCCTATTCAAAAATAAAAAACAAAAATAAACTAATTATTCAGTTAGTATTACGCACATACTCCAATTGTTATACTTACAAGTAATAGCTCAATTTTTTATTTGATGAGCATTTATAAAGGATGGGAATAATTTGAATCAACTACCTCAAACAGGCGATTTTATTTATACATATGCTTATACTGATGATGAAGAATCTTTGTGTCACCTAGAAATGCGTTCATTTTTTGGAATGGATACTCAAACGAAAATAATCAAAAGTTCCATCGATGTTACTCCAAGTAGGAGTCCTTTTGTTAAGGAACGAATTGACGTTCTATTTGAAGGGAACGAGTTGTCGGATATTTTGAAACAAGTAGAAATTGTTAAAATGAATGATGAAACGTTCAAAGTAATTTTTGTCAAAATCAATGATTTGATTTCCACAAAAAAAGTTGACTATCAACAAAAGCGACAAATTGAACGAGAGATTGGCATGATTATTGATGGTCAAGCGGATGTTCATCATCCTGATATAACGTTCGGTTTAGTTCCTTTTGAGGGTAAATGGTATTTCGGTATATATGTAAAAAGTGACGCGGTTTGGTTGCATCATATGAAAAAGCCTCGTGAATATTCTACTGCACTTAGTACACGTGTAGCGCGTGCGGTAGCAAATATTGCTGTTCCTAATCCAAATGGAATTAAGGCAATTGATCCTTGTTGTGGGATTGGTACAGTTTTAGTTGAAGCCCTTTCGATGGGGATTGATATTGTCGGTCGAGATATTAATCCATTGGTGGTGTTGGGTTCGCGCGAAAACATTGAACATTTCGGATTAATTGGAGAAGTAGATCTTGGTCCAATAGCTGAAGTAAATGGGAGCTACGATGCGACGATTATTGATATGCCATACAATCTATACACGCATGCCACTCCTGAAGATCAACTTTCAATTCTTATGCATGCACGTCCATTTTCGAAAAAATTAGTGTTGGTGACGATTGATAATATTGACCACATGGTTAAAGAAGTCGGATTCAATATAACAGACAGATGTGTTGCGAAGAAAGGGATATTTTCTAGAGAAATTTTGGTATGTGTTTAACGTCATATTTAAAGATGACATCAATATAATCAAAACTCTATTAATATATCAAAAGAAGGAACTAGTGTTATGAATCAGGTAAATGAAAGAAGGGTATCCCTTGATTTTTATGTATATTTTACTGATTGTTGCATTTATCGACATGTTTTCACAGTTACCTGTGATAGCCCCTTTTGCTACTAGTTTGGGGGCTACTCCTTTAATAGTCGGTTCAGTAATCGGTGTTTACTCTTTTTCAAATATGTTAGGGAACGTACTATCGGGGATTTGGGTAGATAAGTTTGGTTCGAAACGAATTTTAGCTAGTAGTATGATTTTAGCAGGTATTCTCGTTTTCTTTTATACATATGTTACAAATCCAACTCAGCTGCTGGCTATTCGTTTTTTTCACGGCTTTGCTGCTGGCTTTATCGTCCCTGCCGCATTTGCAGCAATTGGACGAAATGATGATTCACAATCGAGTGGTAAAAAGATGTCTCATTCAGGAGCTGCTATTGGGATTGCAGCGATTATCGGGCCAGCCATGGGAGCTATACTAACTGGTAGATTGGGTATTGAATGGTTATTTTATGTTGTATCATTGGCTTTGATTTTGATTGGATTTACATCCTTAGTATTCATTAAATCTAAACCAGTAACTTTAATTAAATCAGCTATAAAAGAAGAAATAGGGTTTTCTTTTATAAAAAATTCTACTATTCAATTCTCTTATGTCTCTATTTTCCTGTTACTACTTATGCAAGGGATACTTACGTATGCCATGCCATTGAAAGTGGAAGAACTTCATTTGAAGCAAGAAATGACAGGCATTTACTTTAGCATATTTGGTATTGTAGCAATTCTATTTTTTATACTGCCTTCTAACCGAATCTTTGATCGTTTTAATAACAGTAGATTGATGTTAACAGGATTGTTTACTATCGCTTTATCTATATTGGGTCTAGGACTTGCTACTTCTTCTATTACAGTATTGCTAGCTATGGTTTTCTATGGCATTGGCTTCGCCTTATTGTTCCCTTCCACGAGTACAACTATCATGAAAGGCACGAATTCTCAAAATCGTGGGAAAGCTTTTGGCGTTTATTATGCTTGTTTCTCATTAGGGGTTATTTCAGGAGCATTTTTAGCGGGACTTCTAGGCACATCTGCTACTTTAATTTTTACAGTTGGAGCGGGAATTGTATTATTTGTGAGTATTCTAATGTTAGTGGGTCTCAAACCAAGAACACTAAGTTAAGTTTTGATAGAAGTAAAACATCATTAACTTTTTGAATACCTGCTATGATAAGTGGAGAGAAATTGATTAATAAATTCAGAAGGATTGAAGAAGTTGAATTGACCAGTTTGCGATAACGTTCGAATGAGAGAAGTCGAAAAAGAAAATATTAATTGATGTTTGTCCAGATTGTAAAGGTGTTTGGCTTGATCGAGGAGAACTAGAAAAAATTACACAAGGCTTAAAAGAAGACCAAAAATCATATAGCCAGTCATACGATACAGACGATCGTCAGTACCGTGAGAGTAGAGAAAATTCAAGAAGTGATTATGATAAAGGGTACGACTCTAAGCATTCAAAAGACGGTTATCCACCAAAACACAAACGAAAAAAATCAATGACCGACATACTCGGTGATTTATTAGGATAACTGGGTAGAGCACATTTTTGCTTTATGTTAAATATTCTAATAGACGGCCAAGTAAACAAGTTTTCTTGAAGAGTGCAATCTTAGAGAACCAAGAAAAACGCAATTAAATTAGACCACAACCTTTACAGCCATGGTACAGTTTGGCAGAACTCCCAAACTATATATGTTGTGTATGATTCTTTTATAAACCAAACTCAAAACACGATTTGCTTTAAGGTTACAGGGAAGCGAAGGGTGTACAAACAACACAGGATTAATCTGAAGAAATAGCGGTGGGCGAAGTGAACCAAATCACTTGGTCCACTTCTTTTGTTTATTAAATACATCTAAAATGTTGGGCGACTAAAGCACCATTAGGGAATCAGACCCTCTGAAAGACTACCTATACGAAAGAGGAGAGCAAAGTGATGTCACTTTGCTCTCCTCTTTTAAGTATTAAGGTTATTTTAATGCAAGAATCCTTTTTTAACTGACACTCAATTGTGCCGTTTAGTAAAACTTATAATAATTACGAAGTAAATAAGAAATCCATTTGCAATGAGGATGATTTCGAATGTTTTCCAACAAGCCTTTTATAATAGCGGGACTTAAGGAAGGTTCGACTAGATGTTCTTTTAATAGGACCAGTGACTCTTTTTCAATAGATTCTTCTATCTCCTCTATTTTCTGTTCCACAACTTCAAGAATTTGTTCCTTCGTCACCGAATCATCTATTGGTAGTCTACCCATGTGGACCAGCTCGGCTGATATGAATGGTATGGTAGTGTGTTTCGCTAATATGTGAGTTTTTTCTACGAGTGATTGAGATAGCAAGTCCAAATCTACCGAGACGTTTTGGAATAAAAACAAATGTGAATAAGTACTGGTAAAACCTTTAATACAATACATAAGGTCATATTTAATATGTTCAATCTCATCCCCGTACAAGCGATCGATCATTGTCATGATAGATTTCTCGTACAACTTGTCATAGGATTGCATTTTTATCAGGAGTTCTTTATTGAAAGATTGTGATTGTTCCTTCATTAGAATTTTACCGAAATCAGAGTGTTTAAGAAAAGAATTGAAAGTTGTGTAATAAAATTCATGAAACAGTTTCTCATCATCTTTGGTGTTTTTGACCACATAGTCAATATCGGCGGTAAATTGCATCATAAAATGGTCAATTAACGCAAGAATTAACTCATCTTTTGATTTGAAGGATAAGTAAAAAGCACCTTTGGAAATTCCACAATGCTCTGTTATTTGCTGAACTGATGTTGCCTCAAAACCTTGTTTTGCAAACAGGTCTATTGCTTTTTCCATAATTAATTGTTTTTTAACCATTATAGTATATCGCTCCTAGTTCATATCATTGACAAATGACCGATTAGTCATTATTATAAGTAATTGAGCTTATTAAGTCAATTAAGGGTGGGTGTAATCGTGAAAAGTTTAGTCAATTTTGTCTTAAAAAATAAACTGTCAGTATGGTTGCTTACAATCATTATTACGGTAGCTGGTATTTATTCAGGTACTCGAATGAATATGGAGACAATTCCTGATATTTCGATACCTTATTTACTGGTAATGGACGTATATCCAGGAGCAACTCCTGAGCGAGTAATGGAAGAAGTATCCATACCCTTAGAGCAAGCAATAGAAGGCCTCGAAGGTGTAAAATCCCTTTCTTCAAATTCTAACTCTAACGTGGCGAGTGTTCAAGTTGAATACGAATACGGTGTAGATATGGATGAGGCGAATCGCGCATTAAAAACTGCGTTAGATGAAGTGGCATTACCAGAAGGTGCACAAGAGCCTGTAATTACAGCAATTAGCATTAACATGATGCCGGTTATAGCACTAAGTGTTAGTAGTTCAACAGAAGATATTGTTGAATTAACGTCCACAGTGGAGGAAACACTACTTCCAAAAATTGAGCATATCGATGGTGTTGCATCTGCAACTATCACGGGTCAGCATATTGAAGAAGTACAGCTCACTTATGATGAAGCAAAAATGACTGAACTTGCTATAACAGAAGATACAGTAAAGCAAATGATCCAAGCAAGTGACCTAGCAGTTTCATTAGGTCTTTATGAATTTGATGAAGGTGAACAAGCTGTAACGATAGACGGCAAGTTCATAACAGCTGAAGATTTAAAGGAAATGCTTATTCCTACAACATCAGAAACAAGCCCTTCACCATTTGTGAAACTTAGTGAGATCGCCACAATTGAAGTAGTCGGTAATGTTCAATCAATTTCACGAACAAACGGTGAAGAGGCTATTGCAATTCAGATTGTTAAAGGGCAACAAGCAAACACAGTTGATGTTGTTAACGCTGTAAAGGAATTAATACTAGAAGAAGAGGCCAATATTGATGGTCTCGTAATAGATGTATCACTTGATCAAGGTGCGCCAATTGAGAAGGCGGTAACAACCATGATTGAAAAAGCATTATTTGGTGGATTAATTGCCATATTAATCATCCTTCTATTCTTACGTGATTTTAAATCAACAATTATCTCGATTGTATCCATTCCAGTTTCGATTTTCATGGCTCTACTACTATTAAACTATTTGGGTATTACGCTAAATATTATGACGTTAGGAGCCATTACAGTTGCTATCGGTAGGGTAATTGATGACTCAATTGTAGTGGTAGAAAATATTTATCGTCGTCTACATTTGAAAGATGAGAAATTAAAGGGTCGCGAACTTGTACGTGAAGCAACAATTGAAATGTTCAAACCAATCCTATCATCAACATTAGTAACGGTTGCAGTATTTGCACCACTTATCTTCGTTGGTGGGATGGTAGGAGAGCTGTTTATGCCTTTCGCATTAACAATGACATTTGCACTTGTGGCCTCGTTAATAGTGGCCGTTACAATCGTTCCTGCATTATCTCACTACTTATTTAGGAAAAAATTAAACAGTGAAAAGAAAGCAAGTGGTCATAAAGAGGCTGGCAAATTATCTAACAAATACAAAGGCATCCTTGAATGGACACTTAACCATAAAATTATTACTTCGCTTGTTTCTGTTGCTTTATTAGCAGGTAGTTTGGCGTTAACACCATTAATTGGTTTTAGCTTCTTAGGAAGTGAAGAAGAAAAAGTAATGAATTTAACATACACGCCGGCAACAGGCGAGACGATGGAAGATACCTTAGCCAACATTGAAATTGTAGAAGAAAAGTTACTTAAACGTGATGATATTGATATCGTTCAATTATCAGTAACAAAAAGTGGCGATCCGATGGCAGCTATGATGGGTGGCGGTGGAGCAGGTGGTGGATTAGTATACCTAATCTTTGATCCAGAAATGGAAAACTTCTCAGAAGTCCGTACTGAGATTGAAGAGTATGTGTTCAACATTGGCCAAACAGGTGAATGGAAGAGCCAAAGTTTCACTTCTATGTCAATGTCTACAAATGAAGTAAGCTATTCATTCTACAGTGGAGATTTAGATAAACTAAATGACACTGTAAAAATGGTAGAAGATGTTATGAGTGAAAATGAAGGCTTAGAAGATGTTTCTTCAAGTGCAGAAGATGCATACGTTGAATATACATTCAACATAGATCAAGGTGAATTACTGCAGTATGGTTTAACAACCGGTCAAATCGTTATGATGTTAAGCCCAACAACAACACAAGAAGTATTAACAACTGTGGAAAAAGACGGTGAAAATCTAGAAGTAATCGTTCAACAAGAAGAAGATGCACAACCTAAATCAATTGAAGATATTTTAGCGACACAAGTACCGACAGCACTTGGTACGACAATGCCACTTTCTGAACTTGTAACTGTTGAGGAAGGTACAACGTTAAATTCACTTGCACGTAGTCAAGGAGAGTTCTACGCAACAGTTTCAGGAACAATCATTGATAAAGATATTTCAAAAGCAACATCTGAAGTAGATGAAGCCATTGATAAATTAGAATTACCTGATGGTGTAACAATGGATGTTGGCGGTGTAGCAGCAGATATGAATGAAACATTTACACAACTTGGTATAGCAATGGCTGCGGCAATCGCAATCGTTTACCTCATCCTAGTGGTAACATTCCGTGAAGGTGTCGCGCCATTTGCGATTCTGTTCTCGTTACCGTTTGCTGTAATTGGATCATTTGTAGGTTTATTAATTGCTGGTGAAACAATTTCTGTATCTGTAATGATGGGCCTATTAATGTTGATAGGTATCGTAGTCACGAACGCCATTGTACTTGTAGATCGTATTATTCATATGGAACGTGATGGTATGGGTATGCGAGAAGCGATTCTAGAAGCTGGCGTAACACGTCTACGTCCAATCTTAATGACAGCATTGGCAACTATCGGCGCGTTAATCCCCTTAGCGATTGGCTCAGGCGGTGGTGGTTTAATCTCGAAAGGTCTTGGTATTACAGTAATCGGTGGTCTAGCAAGTTCAACATTATTAACATTAATTGTTGTACCAATCGTTTATGAAGTATTATCCAAGCTATTCAAGAAAAACCGTAAAGAGGTAGAAGAAAACTAATTGATTAGCCCTACAAGTTGATACGTCATCTTGTAAGACTTTTTGTTTTTTAAAAAGATAAGAAACCACCATGGCGTACGTTATGTTTAACGTAAGCGACCATCTATCATGAAAAGTGATCTTGAAAAAAGGAAATAGTAAACCTCTTAAAAAAATAAAGTATTGTAGAGGTTAGTTAAATATATCTTTTTGTCTATAGGAGTTTTCATACAAAAGTATATGAATTCAGGGTACGCAGAATCCAGTGTTCATGGTATAAGGGACTAACATTCTAAGTTGGAATTTCTTTGGTGTTACTCTCGTTTGAGGAGCTACTCCAAAGGTTCTAACTGGATAGGTTCAAACAATAAATCTTTTTTTCGATTGAAATTTTTAATATGAAGTAACTTATTCTGAATTTTCTCTTGTGAGATTGAATATAACCCTAAGTTATTATCTGTTTGGAGGAGGGTACCTTTGTCAGTTGAGAGATAGGTAATCGTTTCACTCCAACGGCAGTCAGAGGGGCAGGGAGTATCGGAAGATTTTACTCGTAAGTTGTAAGCATTGTCGCAATACCGGACAATGTTTTTATTTTTCCTTTTTATACTGTTCATCCAAATTGTTAATTTTAACAGCATTCCCCATATGCCGGTGAAACTCATGTTATGCATTGGACTACTGGTAAATTGAATAATAGTAGCTCTACTTCCTTCTACAGATTCAATGGAGCTTTTAACAGAAGAGGCATAGTGAGCATCTCCAGAAACGATAATACATGTACTTGGATTCCACTTAAAAATCCATTCTAGAAATTCACTAAACCCTTTTCCGTTATATTTCCATGCTTCGTAATCTACGGCTTGATGAACCGGAATGCCAAGAGCTCTTAGTGGATAAACAAAAGAGGTCAAAAACGATTCAATGAGACCCACCCCATATAAGGGAACAGGTGACACGATTGTTAAACATTCTCCGCTACGCCAACCTGCATATATTAAAGTCTCTGAGATTAGCTGCCACCCCTCATGACTTATTAGTTGGGGGCTTCGAACACTTTCATCAATATCCATTCCAATTTTTACTGGCGTAGGTGTATCATCGAATGTCCTCTGTGTTCTCGTGTCAAGAAAAATAGTCTTCGGTTTAGTAGGTGCCACAAAATGCCAACTCGTAAAGTCCCGTAAACCGTTTATCCAGCTATGATAAGTTGATGAATCAAAATTGAATTCAGAAAAGTATTTTTTCATTCTGCTTATAAAGAGGTGATCAAAGGAGTTAGGTGAATTCCCCCAACCCTGAAATGCCCAATATGCTCCGAGACCGTTTGCCTCAACATGCTTTCCGAGTGGGGAGTTTAAGACATTCTCTTGCCAATCCCTAGATAGGTTCCAATCATCCGTAACATCATGGTCATCGAAAATCATATAAGTTGGAATATTTGCAAGAAGTCGTCTAACACGGTGAATTGAGGGGATCATTTGTCTAAGATTTTCTGATTGTCTATTAAAACGTTTTTGAAGTTTTGAACATTCTAACTTATGTTCTTTTGTATATTGCTTTGTTTGTGGGAAAACAAAGTGTAACTGGTTATTCTCTATTACCTCTTCAAAGGTAGAAAGACCACCTTGTTTCTGAATGGTATCCCAAAGCGCTGGTCCCCATGAAAGCAAATACATAGCAGCGTATTCCCCAAATTTCATCACAGACTTGCCTGAGCTGGAAGCCCACTGCTTTAGCGGTGGGAGGAAAGCGAAGAAAAATGCGGAGTGCCACTGAAAACCGAAGGTTTTTGGCACTTCAGCATTTTTTTATGCAATTCTTCCTGTCTCCGATTGGAACGTATGTTCGTTTTATGGTACACTGAAAATAGGTCAACGATTCAGGAAAAGAGGTGTTGGGAATGGCAAAGGAAACATCCCCGACTTTCGTGCTGAAAGTCAAGATGCATACTGATGAGAGCGATGAAAAGCTAATTGAAACCGAGTTGGAAATCAATCGAGCGATCTATAATACGTGCTTGGGCGAACTGTTGAATCGGGTAAAATGCATGAAGCGGACGAAACGCCACAAACAACTCATTCGTATGTACCGTGCCATTTCCAAGAAACTCGCAGAAGCGGAAAAACAGAATAACAAGGCTTCCATCAGCTTCTACAAATTAGAGAAAGAAGAAGTGAACGGAAAGTTCGCTGTACTTCGGAA